>JBQCEI010000034.1:0-2630 GCA_051960375.1 Aureliella sp.
GCTCGAGAAGCGACCGAGAGGCCTGGCTACAGCCGCCCTCGTTCTGAGCCTGGCCGGTTTGGTTCCAATGACTACGGTGGCGCTTCCATTTTTCGCCGGCAGGGTGCTCAGCGCGATCGAAACCAAAGACGCTCTCGTCCAGGAGTCGATCGGCAAAGAACGCGCAAGCGACGAAAGGCTCGCGCTGTCGGAAGCTCAGGACGGATCGCCCAAGCCGCCGACCGTTGAAGTCGTCGCCCGCCAGCCAGAACCGACCGCAGTCAGCCCATCAGCAGCACCGCCGACCGAAGAGGAACCCGCAGAGCAGCCCGCGCTGCTTCTCACGGCGATCAGGCAACAGTACAAGCCCTTCAGCAGCATCAAGATCTACATGATGGCCGAAAACGTTTCCGACAAGCCGATTTCCGGCTTTGAGGCAATGATTCGGTTCACCGACAAAAACGGGGCGGTCGCAGCGCAGGACAAGCTGAGCAAAATTTTTCGAGAACCGATGGCGCCCGGTGAAAGACGCAGCGTGTTGCTCGGTCCGGAAGTGCGTTCCGAACTGCGAGCTCTTGTCCCGGACGACTGCCGCGGTTCAGCGACGGTACTGAAGGTCCAGTGAGACGGGCTTCGCGATCGGCGGGATACCGGCCAGAACTGCGCCGCGAACTGTCCCTCCGATGAAGGTTTCAGTTCAGCCGCCGCTGCCATTCTTCCCGGGCTCGACCACCCTAAGCGCCGACTGCGTGCGATGCGCGCAGGTCGATCCGCAAAGCGGGACCGTGATGTCGGTGTCCCGTCGTGTCTTCGTGTCTTTGTGGTGATCGCTCGTTCGGTAGACCGGGACCTCGAAAAAGTGACAGGCCAAGCTTGTGGGGATACACTTGCTGCTTCCGCTCAGCGCCAACCGCTGAGAGACAGTGCGCTGGCCGTCAGCCTCTGCGCCTGTTGCTCCCTTCCCTTTCCAATCGATCTGGAGCTTGTCGCGCAATGAAACTGAATCTGCTCGGGTGGCTGTTGTGTTTGTCATTGGTATGGATGGCGGGCTCGCCGGCCGGCGCGCAAGAGAAGACTTCTAGACCCAATGTGCTGTTCATCGCGGTCGATGATCTCAATCACTGGGTGGGACACCTCGGGCGCAATCCGCAAACCAAGACACCTAATATCGACCGGCTGGCCAAGCGCGGTGTGACGTTTACCAACGCGCATTGTGCCGCTCCTATTTGCAACCCGTCGCGCACCGCGCTGCTTTCCGGCCGCCGGCCGAGTTCGACTGGCGTCTACGATAACAACCATCCGTTTACTGCAGCTGTCACCGCGGAAGAGTCGCTGGTGACGCACTTCAATAATGCCGGCTATGAGACGCTCGGCATGGGCAAGCTGTGGCATGGCGGTTTGGGATTTCCTTCGCAGTGGACCTCGACCGGCAGTGCGACTCGCGGCCGCGATCAAGGCAAGGCCAAAGTCATCGATCGCAGCATCGGAGGGATCCAGTTCGGCATCGTCGAAGGTGATGATTCGGCGGTCTCCGACACGCAAATCGCTGACTACGGCATTGCGGAACTCGGCAAGCAACATGCTCAGCCGTTCTTTCTGACCGTCGGCTTTCATAAGCCTCATATGCCGTGGAACATTCCTCGTAAGTACTTCGATATGCATCCGCTCGATGAGATCGAGCTGCCACCGGTGCAAGCAGGCGATCTCGATGATGTGCCTCCCGCGGGAGTCAAGGTTGCGCATGCATCGGGCGACCATCAGCGCGTGCTTGAGTCGGGGCGCTGGAAGGAAGCGGTGCAAGCGTATCTGGCTGCGATCAGCTACCTCGACGGGCAAGTGGGCCGCGTCCTCGATGCGCTCGACAAGTCAGATTATCGCGACAACACGATCATCTGCTTGTGGGGCGATCACGGCTGGCACCTCGGCGAGAAAGAACACTGGCGCAAGTTCGCTTTGTGGGAAGAAGCCACTCGGGCTCCGTTGATCTGGATCGCTCCCGGAACGACGCAACCTGGCGGCGTCTGCACGCGGCCGGTCGATTTCATGAGCATCTATCCAACGCTGTGCGAACTGGCCGACATCCCCAAGCCCGAGCATCTCGAAGGCTCCAGCATTCGCCCGCTGCTGGCCGATCCTCAAGCCGAGTGGTCTGGCGTTGCCGTAACGACGCACGGTTTTCAAAACCACGCCGTCCGCACCGCGCGCTGGCGGTACATTCGCTACGCCGATGGCGGCGAAGAACTGTACGATCACCAAAGCGATCCCTACGAATGGAAGAACCTGGCCGACGATCCGCAGCACGCCAAGCTCAAAGCCGAGCTGGCCAGTCATTTTCCAAAGGTAAACCGCCCGGCGATCAAGACCGAAGGTAAGGGCAAGCAAGGCAAAGCCAAGCAAGCCAATGCCAAACAAGGTCAAGGCAAAGGCAAGCGCGCGGCTCGCAAAGAGGCGAATGCGGCGGAGTAGCGAGGGCGATGCTTTTGAAGACCCCTCACCCCCGGCCCCTCTCCCCGAAGCGGGGCGAGGGGGAGTGAAGAAGTTTATTTGCACTCGCCCCCAAAAAATCATATCACCCCACGCCCCCCGTCGGGGGGCGGGGCCGGGGGTGGGGGGTCTTCAAAAGCAACGCCCACGCTACTCCGCCGCATTCG
>JBQCEI010000035.1:0-3677 GCA_051960375.1 Aureliella sp.
GAGGCCGGCAGACGAGATACACAACACAGTCATCATACTTACTCTGCATCAAAAACGCGCGTCCAACCACCCCAGATTGCCAACACCGCGTCTCGACACCTTTGGGCCTCAGACCAAAGGAAGAAAAAGCTCCATTAGCCTTGTCGCGTCTGCTTCAGAACCAACCCGTCTGGGCGAGAGCTCCTCTCCAAAGCGGCCAACTGGCAACAGCTCGTTTTCGCCCGAGGTACTTCGGCACTCCTGGCCACTTTGTCAACTCGGGCAGTCCAGGCAGGATATTCCCAAAATTCCAGTAATGCTGAAGGCATAACCCGCAAATTCCGAAATCAAGGAATAACGCGCAGTGTCGCTGTTGGCGCCAAAAACCTCCTAGTCGCCACCGTCTGCCAAAACTGCACGGGCTACCTGACTTCAACGCTACCACCTGGACAAAGTATGCTACGACCAAGGCAATCAGAAGTCGTCTCTGTCGGTCGCACAGCCGAGCAGCGTGCCGGAAAGCGCCGTCGCTTTCAGCAAGCTCTGGCGGCGGCTGGTCTGGGACTGGCCTCTCTGGTTCCGCTGAGCGCGGGCTGCACGCGGCAGACGTATCGCAACAAGACCAACGCCGAAGCTTACTACCTGATTGACACCAAGATCGATGAAAGCGGCGAGAAAACGCGGCCGTATCGCATCGAGGTCGATCCGCGTTCGCGTTTCTTCGACCCGTTCAATCCGGACCGTCCGCCGATGCCCGAAGACGATCCGGTGGCCAATCAGTACATGCGGATGGTCGACAGCAAACGAGGTTATCCGCTCTGGGAAGCGAATGGCCGCACCAACACGGTCGAAAACCCGGGCTGGTGGAATTACCTGCCGCTCGATGAGCGCGGGGTGCTGGTGCTGAGCATGGATGATGCGGTGCGCACGGCGCTGTTGCACTCCCCCGCCTATCAGCAGAACCTTGAGACGCTGTATCTGTCGGCGCTGGACGTCAGCAGCGAACGCTTCTTGCTCGATTCACAGTTCTTCGGCGGCTACGCCATCACCGGTACCACCGACGGTCCGCGCCGCAACGGAGGCAACAACAGCAGCTCGACGATCACCGGCTCGCTCTTCAGCAACGGTCCGCGTCCTTTGGCGATGCGCCGCCGCTTTGCCACCGGTGCCGACTTGATCGTCGGCCTGGCTAACTCGATCACCTGGCAGGTCAGCGGCCCGAACAACCAATCGGCCAACACCGTGCTCGACTTCTCACTCGTTCAGCCTTTGTTGCGGCAAGCAGGCCGCGACGTGGTGCTCGAGCGTTTGACATTGGCCGAGCGTACGCTGCTGGCCAACGTACGGGCGATGGAACGATATCGACGCGGCTTTTACATGCAGGTCGTCACCGGCCGGCAACCCGAGCAGGGCCCGCAACGCCGCGGTGGTCTGTTCGGCGGTGCTGGTCTGGAAGGCTTCTCGGCGCTCGGCGGCGGTTTCGGCCGCGTGGGCAACACCGGCGGCGGCGGTGGCTTTACCGATACCGGCGCACCTGGCGCCGGTGGTTATCTCGGTCTGCTGCAGACGCAGCTGCAGATCGAAATCTTCGAAGACAACATCGTGCGGCTGCGCGAAAACTTGTTCCGTCTCGAAGACACGTACCGCGAACTGCTGCAAACGATTCCGCTGACGCAGGACCTTATCCCGTCGCAGCAACTGCAGGTCGCTCAGGCGCGCCAAGCGCTCTTCAGCGCTCAAAACCAGCTGATCACGCAGCAAAACCAATACGAAACCCAGCTGGACACCTTCAAGCGCACGATGGGCTTGCCTCCCTATCTGTGCGTCGAGATTCGCGACGCCACGCTGGAGCACTTCAAGCTGATCGCTCCGGAGCTGAAGTCGCGGCGTGTGGAGCTGGCTAACCTGCGCGACGAAATCGGTCAAACCAACACGCGCATCCTCGATCTGTCGACCACGCAGCGCGATCCGGAAACCGGCGAGATGTTCCGCACGATCGCCCGGGGCGAGCCGCTGACGACCGAGCTGCAAGAGCTGCAACAAGACGTCGCGCCGCTGAAGCAAGTGCATGGCGAATTGATGAATGCCGACATCCCGATGGTCATGCGGGACATCCAGAAGCTGCGTGAAGTGCTTCCCGAGCGACGCCGTCAACTGGCGCGTTTGCGCGACATCGCTTCGCGCGAACAGGGGACGGTGTGCCGCTTGCTGCCGTTGCCGCAGTTCGACTTGGCACTGCTCCGCGACGATGAACTGCCGCAGTTGCCCGATCAACTCGCTGCCGAGCTGGAACGACTCACTCAGCGCTTCGCAGCCTGTGAACCGCGCATCGCCGAACTCGACCAGCGATTGGCGGCGTATCTGGCTGGCGCGAGCAGCGACCAGAACAACCAGGAGTACTTCCGACGTTTGAGCGAAGAAGTGCTGCTTGCGAGCCAAGATGTCATCGTCGGCATGTCGGAAGACCTGTTGGCTTTGCAACTGATCCAAGCCCGCGCTCGAACCGAATCGGCTCTGCTGGCTGAAGTCGATATCGAGCCGATCCAGGCGATCGAAATCGCCCGCCGCAACCGCAATGACTGGCTGAACAACCGCGCCGCGGTGGTCAACAGCTGGCGAGCCATCGAAGTGGTCGCCGACGACTTGGAAAGCACGCTGGACATCGTCTTCAGCGGCGACGTTCAGAACGTCGGCGACAACCCGCTGGCCCTTCGCAGCTCGACCGGCCGACTCCGAGCCGGTCTGCAGTGGGACGCGCCGATCACGCGTTTGCAAGAACGCAACCGATATCGCCAGGCACTGATCGAATATCAACAGTCCAAGCGCTCGCTGTATCAGTTCGAAGACCAGGTCTGGCAGAACATGCGCACGTCGCTGCGTACGATCCGGCTGAACCAGTACAACTTCGAACTGCAGCGTTACGCCGTGCGTGGTGCGGCGCTCCAGATCAGCATCAACGAAGACTTGCGGCAGATTCGCGAGACGCTCAGCCAGGCCTCAGGCCCGACGGCAGCCCGCGACGCGGTCAGCGCACTCACCGACTTGGTCAACGCTCAAAACCTGTTCATCGGCGTGTGGGTGAACTACGAGGCGCTGCGCCGCAACCTCGACCTCGACCTGGGGACGATGCAGGTCGACGACGAAGGGCTGTGGATCGATCCGGGTCCGATTCGTCCCGAGACCGTCGGAGGCGACCTTGGACCAGCGATCATTCAGTACGGCTTGAGCGATCACGAACAAATGCTGCAACAGCAAATGCAGCAAGCCGACATGGACGAAGTGCCGCTCGAACTGCGCCCGACGCAGCCGATCCCGCCCGAAGCCGTCCCGGCTCAGCCACCGGCCGCTATGCCACCGGCGAACTTACCACCGCCGGGTATGCCAGTGCCTGGCAACATGCCCGTGCCTGGTAACATGCCCGTGCCTGGCAATGTGCCGGTGCCGGGGGTCGATGCGGTGCCGCCTCCAGCGGCGGCCGCGCCGGTGAATCCGAACGCGGCGCTGCTCAATGCGCTGCGCCCCAACTCGGGTGCCGCCGGGCCGCTGCCGATCCGCTCGGCGATCGTGACTCAGCCGCGCTAAGAGTTTTACCGCGGAGGACGCCGCTCCCCGTTCGTGGGACTGGTGGTTGTAGGTATAGAAAAATAACACACAACAGAACATTGAAACTGAATACTATATTGAACTATACGTTGTAT
>JBQCEI010000036.1:0-7209 GCA_051960375.1 Aureliella sp.
CTGGTCGAAGCGATCATCGGCTTGCCGACCGACATGTTTTACAACACCGGCATCAGTACCTATGTCTGGATCGTCAGTAACCGCAAGCCGGCGCCGCGCAAAGGCAAGGTGCAACTCATCGACGCCAGCGGCTACTGGCAGAAGATGCGCAAGAGCCTCGGCAGCAAGCGCAAAGAGCTCAGCCCAGAGCACATCGAAGAGATCACGAGCATCTTCGGTAAGTGCCGCAAGCTGACCAAAGACGGCGTGCCGATCAGCCGCATCTTCAAGAACGAAGATTTTGGTTATCGCACGATCACTGTCGAGCGGCCCTTGCGCGACGAGTCTGGCCAGATCGTCAAAGGCACCAAGGGCAAGCAGAAAGGCAAGCCGCTGCCCGATCCGAGCCTGCGCGACACCGAAAACGTGCCGCTTAGCGAAGACGTGCAGACGTACTTCGAGCGCGAAGTCTTGCCGCATGCTCCCGATGCTTGGATCGATCATGAAAAGACGAAGGTCGGCTACGAGATTCCGTTCAACCGGCATTTTTATGTGTTCAAGCCGCCGCGCGAGCTTGTGGAGATTGATGCTGAGTTGAAGGTGGTTACTGACCGCATTGTGAAGATGATTGCGGGGCTGTCGCAATGAGCTTTGCGAGATACTCTAAGTACAGGGAAACAGGTATCGAATGGCTTGAAGAAGTACCGGACCATTGGAAAACTGTTCGATTGAAACGAGTTGCGACGATTCGCTATGGAATAGGTGAGCCCCCAACGTACTACGACGATGGCACGCCGCTGATTAGAGCAACCAATGTTCATGCCGGAAGGCTCTGTGAAGCGGGCATGGTGTACGTTGACCCAAGTGATATCCCTACGCAGCGAATTGTTTGGCTGGAAGCTGGTGACATCATCGTGGTCCGTAGCGGAGCATACACCGGAGACTCTGCAATCATTCCCGATGATTTTGGGCGGTGTATTGCGGGCTTCGATATGGTCGTGAAGTGCCATTCGGCCAATCCAAGATTTGTTCAGTCTGCTTTACTGAGCAGTTATCTTAAGCAGGGGCAGATCGACCTCGAAAGGATGCGGGCAGCTCAGCCCCATTTGAATGCTGAAGAGCTTGGGGCTTGTGTCTTGACGCTGCCGAGCTGTCAAGAACAAAGCTCTATTGCGATGTTTCTCGACTATGAGACGGCGAAGATCGATGCTCTGATTACAGAACAGCTACGGCTGATTGAACTGCTGAAAGAAAAACGCCAAGCCGTCATCTCGCGCGCCGTCACCAAAGGCCTGAACGCGCACGCCCCCCTGAAGCACTCTGGCATCGAATGGCTCGGCGACGTGCCGGCACACTGGATGACAGGCCGTATCGGGAGTTTGTTCGTCGAGTGTGCTGAGCCAGGAATTGACGACTTGCCAGTCCTAAGCGTCTCGATACACACCGGCGTTTCCGATACAGAGCTCGACGAACACGACATGGAGCGAAAGGTCACGCGGAGCGAAGACCGTTCGAAGTACAAGCGGGTACAGCCGGGCGATCTTGTTTACAACATGATGAGAGCTTGGCAGGGCGGTTTTGGCACCGTCACCGTCCCAGGCATGGTGAGCCCCGCCTATGTCGTTGCGCGTCCGCGCAACGCGTTGGAGACTCGCTTTGTTGAGCATCTCCTGCGAACCCCAAACGCTGTTGAGCAAATGCGGCGGCACTCGCAGGGCGTGACAGATTTTCGACTGAGGCTTTACTGGGACGAGTTTAAGAACATTCGAATCGCCTTGCCTCCGCTACATGAGGCGGCCGAAATCTGCCGGCATATTGCAGCAATGGAAAACGACTTTGCTCGACTTACCTCTGTAGCTAAGCAGTCTATCACTCTCCTTCAAGAGCGACGCTTAGCTCTTATTTCCGCTGCCGTCACAGGCAAGATCGACGTCCGGGGCTTGTCGGCGGAGGAAGCGGCATGAGTTCGAGCCCAAGCGAAGACTACCTTGTTGGCTTGCTTACCGAGCTTCGAAAGCTCCCTAAAGAGATAGGCTGGGTAGAGTTCAAAGAGAACAACGGAGATGCCGAGGAGATCGGCGAATATTTGTCTGCCCTGAGCAACTCGGCGGCGTTAGAAGGGAAAGCCAACGCCTACGTGGTTTGGGGTATCCAGGATCAAACTCACGCCGTAGTTGGCACAACTTTCTCGCCCACTCGTGCAAAGAGAGGAAACGAAGAACTCGAGAACTGGCTTCTCCGGCAACTCAACCCCCGTCTGCGTTTTCGCTGGTACGAGTTTTTATATGAGGGCAAGCCCGTAGTCCTGCTGGAAATTCCGAGGGCTGCAGGTAAGCCAACGCAATTTACCAGTGGTGAATGGATTCGAATTGGCTCATATCGCAAGAAGCTAAAAGACTACCCTGACATTGAACGCGCACTTTGGAGCATTTTTGACACAACACCCTTCGAGAGCCTGAGGGCTTTGGAGCGATTGCAGGCATCCCAAGTCTTAGAACTTCTTGACTACGCCAAGTACTTCCAGCTTCTGAAAAGACCCTTTCCTACGGATCAATCGAAGTTGATCGATGCTTTAGCGGAGGACCGCTTGATCGTCGACAATGGAGCGGGTACCTGGGACATCACGAACCTCGGTGCAATCCTTTTCGCCAACCGTCTGGCCGACTTTCCACGTTTGGCCCGAAAGGCAATTCGGGTCGTCGTCTATGAGGGTAAGAACCGTCTAAAAACCATTCGCGAGCGAGTAGGTCAAGAAGGCTACGCCGTCGGGTTTGAGCCGCTTATAGACTTCCTCCGCATTATCTTGCCGCCTAACGAAATCATCGGCCCTGCGTTGCGTAAAGACGTGCCGATGTATCCTGAACTGGCTATCCGGGAGTTAATCGCGAACGCACTGATCCACCAGGACTTTGCTGTTACCGGCGCAGGCCCGATGGTCGAGATTTTCGCTGACCGGATGGAAATTACAAATCCAGGCTTGCCCCTCGTTAAGACCGAAAGGTTCTTGGACAATCCGCCGAGGTCGCGTAATGAGGCGCTGGCGTCGCTAATGCGAAGGGCTGGTGCCTGTGAGGAACGCGGTAGCGGAATCGACAAGGTGGTTTCTCAAACCGAGGCGTACCAGCTGCCCGCGCCGATTTTCGAGACTCCCGAAGATTCTGTGCGGGTAATCCTGTTTGCGCACAAGTCGCTCAACGAAATGGAGCGAGCCGATCGGGTACGCGCCTGCTATCTTCATGCTTGCCTCCGTTTCGTCGAGCGCAACCCGATGACCAATGCTAGCCTGCGGGGGAGGTTTGGCATCGAGAAGAGGAATAGCGCTACTGCTTCTCGAATCATCAAGGAGGCAATTGAGGATGGGCAGATTAAGCAGTTTGATCCGGCCCAGGGGAAGAAACACGCAAAGTACCTGCCTCATTGGGCTTAGCGCTTATTTGATCGCAACGCGGCTACTCGAGGTTTTGGCAGGGGCGTGTTGTCGTAAGTTGTTTCCAGTAAGGTCTTTGCGGCGAGCGGCTTTATTTGACGGTTATTTGATGAGGCGAACTTTCGGGAACCTAGTCTAGCCGCTGAAGCTGTTTATGGCCGGCCGTAACGCAGTGCGAGTCCACCTCGTTCAGTCCTAGCAGTCCCTGCAAAATAGGGTGGCGCTATTCATTCGTGTGCCTTCGCAGACGACTACAGATGGACGGGTCCCAGGCTGTTCGGTCTTCCCTGACGGCAATGCTCGGCAATAGCCTAGCCGGTAGGTTGGCGCCGCCGGCATGCGGCTTCCATCGCGGTCGGGAGGTGGACGAATTTGTGTATCGCAAAACGCGTTTTACGAGTCACAAATCACTTTGTGTATCGTCTACGAGTCACAAAATCCACAAAACGCGTTCTTCCGGGTGGTTTGCTAGCGTCGGAACGCTTATGATTCCGATTTTCCCCCATGGCAGCTGAGTCCGCCAAACCACCGGACCTGCGCGTCAAATCACCGGAGCTCGGGCTCCAAATCACCGGAGCTGGCAGGCAAAACACCACAGCTCCAGCCCCAAAACACCAGAGCTCGAGGTCAAAACCCCAGAGTTCCTGCCCAAAACACCAGAGCTCTCCTGCTCAAATCACCGGAGTTCGTTGGAACGGCTGGAACGGTCGAGCCACCGCTAGCCGATCAGCCGGCGGGCGTAAGCCCCGGGTTGGCTGTTTCGGTCGCGCGAGGAAACCGGACGCTACCGCGTGCCGGCTGATCGAATGCGGCCGCCGTTCAAACGATTGACCACATCGACTGCACTTCTTGATCGCCCGTCATGAACCTGCACAAAGAGATCAGCTTCGAGGACGAAATCTGCGAGGTGCTAGCCGCGCGCGGCTGGCTCTGCTCGCCGAGCGATGCGGGCTATGACCGTGCGCGGGCGCTGTTTCCCGAAGATGTCCTGGCCTGGGTTCAGGAGACGCAGCCGAAGGCTTGGGAGGCGGTTGTCAAGAATCATGGGGCGAGCGCCGGCGAGACGCTGCTGGGTCGTCTACGCAATTCGATTAACCAGCGCGGGACGCTCGACGTTCTGAGGCATGGGGTCGAAATGCTGGGTATGCGCAGCAAGCTCGCGCTGGCGCAGTTCAAGCCGGCGTTGGCGATGAACCCGGAGATCATGAGTCGCTATGCGGCTAACCGGCTGCGAGTCATGCGGCAGGTGCATTACTCGACGCACAACGAAAAGTGCATCGACTTGGTGCTGTTCCTCAATGGCGTGCCGGTGGCGACGGTCGAGCTGAAAACGGATTTCACGCAGAGCATTGCCGACGCGATCGATCAGTATCGCTTCGATCGCCGACCGAAGCCCAAAGGGCAAGGCACTGCCGAGCCCCTGCTCTCTTTCCCCAACGGCGCGCTAGTGCATTTTGCGGTCAGCAACCGCGAAGTGCACATGACCACGCAGCTTCGCGGCACCGACACGCAGTTCTTGCCGTTCAATCAAGGCGACGACGGCGGGGCCGGCAATCCAGTCAATCCCAGTGGGCACCGCACGGCTTACCTCTGGGAACAAATTTGGGAACGCCACAGTTGGCTCGAGATCATCGGCCGCTACCTGGTCGCGCAAAAGGACGAAAAGAAGCAGATCAAGCGGATCATCTTTCCGCGATACCATCAGCTCGATGCGACTCGCAAGCTGCAGGCGGCCGTGCTCACGCAGGGGCAGAGTGGTAATGGAAAATATCTTGTCCAACACTCGGCCGGCTCGGGCAAGACGAACTCGATCGCGTGGTCAGCGCACTTTTTAGCCGACTTGCACGATGCTCAGCATAAAAAACTGTTCGATTCGGTGTTGGTGGTCTCGGATCGCAACGTGATCGATTCGCAGCTCCAAGAAGCGATCTTTGACTTCGAGCGCACAACCGGCGTTGTGGCCACCATCACGGGCGAAGGAGGCAGCAAGAGTGCGGCGCTAGCCGCGGCGCTCTCGGGCGATAAGAAGATCGTCGTTTGCACCATTCAAACATTTCCGCATGCCCTTAAGGCCGTACGCGAGCTGGCTGCGACGCAGGGCAAGCGATTCGCGGTGATCGCCGACGAGGCCCACAGCTCGCAAACAGGCGAAGCGGCCTCGAAGCTCAAAGCGGTTCTCTCGGTGGAGGAGTTGAAGGAGCTCAGCGACGGTGGCGAGATCAGCATGGATGATGTGCTGGCTGCGAATATGAGTGCACGCGCCGATGACGCCGGCGTTACCTTCGTCGCCTTCACCGCCACGCCCAAGACCAAGACGCTCGAGCTCTTCGGCACTCGGCCCGATCCGACGCGCAAGCCGGCCAAGGACAACGTGCCCAGGCCGTTCCACGTCTACTCGATGCGGCAGGCGATCGAGGAAGGTTTTATTCTCGACGTGCTGCAGAACTACACGACCTACAAGCTCGCCTTCAAGCTGGCCCACAACGGCAAGGAGCTCGACGATAAAGAAGTCGAGCGCAGCGCCGCCATGAAAGGCATCATGGGCTGGGTGCGGCTACATCCCTACAACATCGCGCAGAAGGTCGAGATCGTCGTCGAACACTTTCGCCAGCACGTCGCTCCGCTGCTCGGCGGCAAAGCCAAAGCGATGGTCGTCGTCGCCAGCCGCCAAGAGGCCGTTCGCTGGCAGTTGGCTATCGAAAAATACATCAAGTCGCGGGGCTATCCGATCCGCACGCTGGTCGCCTTCTCGGGCGAGGTGAACGATCCCGAGTCCGGCCCCGATCCCTTCAGCGAAGACAACTCGGCGCTCAATCCGAACCTCAAGGGGCGAGACATTCGCGAAGCTTTCAACACCGACGAATACCAAATCCTGCTGGTCGCCAACAAGTTTCAAACCGGCTTCGACCAGCCGCTGCTCTGCGGCATGTACGTCGACAAGCGCCTCGCCGGCATCCAGGCCGTGCAAACGCTCTCGCGGCTCAACCGCGCGTATCCGGGGAAGGACACGACCTACGTGCTCGACTTCGTCAACGAAGCCGCCGACGTGCTCGAGGCCTTCAAGGCCTACCACACGACCGCCGAGCTAGCCGACGTCACCGACCCGAACCTGGTCTACAACCTCCGCGCCAAGCTCGACGCAGCGGGCTACTACGACGACTTCGAAGTCGACCGCGTCGTTGCCATCGAACTCAAGCCAAACGCGAAGCAGAGCGAGCTAGCGGCCGCCGTCGAGCCCATCGTCGACCGCCTGCACCGCAAGTACAAAGCCGCCCAAGAGGCCTTGGCCGCTGCCAAAGCTCAAACCGACAAATCAGCCGCCAAAGCCGCCCAAGACGAACTCAACGCCCTGCTGCTCTTCCAGTCGGACATGCGAGCCTTCCAGCGGCTCTACACCTACCTCTCGCAGGTCTTCGACTACGGCAACACCGAGATCGAAAAACGCTCGATCTTCTACCGCCAAGTCCTCCGCCTCCTCGAATTCGGCCGCGAGCGCGAGGGCATCGACCTGTCGAAAGTGGTCCTAACCCACCACACACTGAAGAACCAAGGCAAGCAAGCCATGCCGCTCGGCACCGGCGAAAAGCCGAAGCTCCCACCGCTCAGCGAAGTCGGCAGCGGCATGGTCCGAGAGAAACAAGCTGCCTACCTGAGCGAGATCATCGTCAAGGTGAATGAACTCTTCGAGGGTGATCTGACCGATCATGACAAGTTGGTTTACGTCAATCACGTGCTCAAGGGCAAATTACTGGAATCCGAGATCTTGGCCCAGCAGGCATCAAATAACAGTAAGGAGCAATTCG
>JBQCEI010000037.1:0-2741 GCA_051960375.1 Aureliella sp.
GCATGTGATCGCTTTTTGTGCTTGGTCATCATGTTGTAAGATTTAAAACTGGCCGATGGCACGGCCGGCTACACCGATCTGCTCAAACTCGGCGTCACCGGCAAAGGGGCCAACGACTACCCGGCAATCTTCGAGCTGCTCGTGCAGGCCGGCTACACTGGCTGGATCAGCATTGAAGATGGCATGAACGGCATGGACGAGATGGCCCAGTCGCTCAAGTTCCTCCGCGACATTATCGCCAAGTACTACCCGTGATCGTCTCGTGCATTAACGACCTGGTGTGGCACTGGCTCTGCCAGTGTCTTCCCGCGCCGAAGTTTTTAGCGCGGCAAACCGGAAAGCTGTACCACATAAAAGCGGCTTGGCCTTAGGGCGGTGTGATCAGTGCGGCCGCTCGACATTGGAAACCTTGGTGTGCAGGACCGCTGGTTACTCCGGCTTGAGAAGACACTGGCAGAGCCAGTGCCACACTCAGACGCGGAGATCGCGGAGGGGGATAACAGAACGTGTTAACACCTCCCACGCGCTTCGCGCAGCGATTAGCATAGAGAGGCTGCGCAGGCTCCGCGAAGCGGCCTGATACTCCCCTGACGTTCTGCCCATCCCCGATCTGCACCCGCCTTTGACCGAGTTTTCCCGGCTCTCCGGTACCGCTGCCGCTACGATATTTCTGCGGCGCATCGCCGGCCTGCCAACGCTACTCAGCTATAAAAGAATATCGCCCCCTTCGTTCACTCGGCCCCCGCCGATCCCCGATCGGCTCGAGGTGGCTTCATAGCGAAGCGGCCGTTTTCCTGGAGATTTCCTTTGGCTCAAGCAAGTCCCGTCATGTCCGATCTCGACGTGCAGCGCGCCGAGCGTCTGCGCGAAAGCTGCCAAAAGGTCCGCGAGCAAGTTGCCAAGATTGTTGTCGGCCAGGAAGAAGTGATCGAGCAGCTGCTCATTGCGATGCTCTCGCGCGGCCATTGTTTGCTCGAAGGTGTCCCGGGGCTCGCCAAGACGCTCATGGTCCGATCGCTGGCCGAATCGATGGCCCTCTCCTTCCACCGCATTCAGTTCACCCCCGACCTGATGCCGGCCGACATCACCGGGACCGATATCATCCAGGAATCTCCTGAAACCGGACATCGCGAGATGGTATTCGAGCGCGGGCCGGTCTTCACGCAGCTCCTGCTAGCCGACGAAATCAACCGCACGCCCCCCAAGACGCAAGCCGCTCTGCTCGAAGCGATGCAGGAGCACGAGGTCACGATCGGCGGCAAGACTTACCGCCTGGCCGAACCGTTCTTCGTGCTGGCGACGCAGAACCCGATCGAACAAGAAGGCACCTACCCGCTGCCCGAAGCGCAGCGCGACCGCTTCTTGTTCCAAGTGCTGGTCGACTATCCGTCGCGCGATCAGGAAAGCGAAATCATCGATCGCACCACGACCGCTTTCCGAGCCAAACTCGAACCGGTCGTCACCGGCGAAGAGATCGTCGCCTTCCAGCACACGGTGCGACTGGTGCCGCTCCCCGAACACGTCAAGCACATGGTGCTCGATCTGGTGCGATCGCTCCGACCGCACGAAAGCAAGCAGACGTGGGTCAACCAGTGGGTCGACTGGGGCCCGGGACCGCGAGCCAGCCAACAGCTCGTGTTGGCGTCCAAAGCTCGAGCGCTCCTGCAGGGTCGCTACCACGTCACGACCGACGACATCGAAGCCCTGGCAGCCCCGGTGCTCCGCCATCGCCTGGTGCCCACTTTCTCCGCCGAAGCCGACGGCATTCGAGCCGACGACATCATTCGTCGCGCGGTCAAGGAACTGCCACGATCCTGATTCTGCCCGAATGTAACCCGACGCGTCACTTCTTCTCTCCCCCTCGCCCCGCTTCGGGGAGAGGGGGCCGGGGGGTGAGGGGCAGGAGCGGCGGTTTGTCGGGTTCCGTGGCGGGTTCGTCCCTCGCTTACGCGTCGGGTTACAAAATGACATGCGGGTTCGTCCCTCGCTTACGCGTCGGGTTACAAAATGACATGCAGTCCCTAAACCAACACGCTGTTAACAGCAAGGCGTTATGAGCCAAGCCTCCTCCAGTTCCGGATCTTCTGACAACCTGCTCTCGGCGGCCGATCGCGACAAGCTGGCCCGCTTGCAACTCTACGCGCGCCAAGTGGTCGAAGGGATCTCCGTCGGCATGCATCGCTCGCCGCATAAGGGCTTCAGCGTCGAATTCAAAGAACACCGGCCGTACGTCCGCGGCGACGAGACGCGATTGATCGACTGGAAGTTGTACGGCAAGACCGATCGCCTCTACATTCGCCAGTACGAAGAGGAGACCAACCTGCGCTGCACGCTCTTGGTCGACCAGAGCGGATCGATGGCCTACGGCGGCGGTGGCTCGGCGAAGGTTTCGAAGCATGAGTTCGCCGTGCGATTGGCGGCGTGTCTGGCTTATATGCTCGTCGGTCAACAGGATGCGGTGGGACTGGCAACGTTCGATACCGCGCCGCGCGAATACATTCCGCCCCGGAGCAAGCCGAGCCACTTGCGAAGTTTGCTCAGCACGCTGGCCACGTCGGCTCCCACCGGCGAGACCGCTATCAGCACCGTGCTCACGCAGCTCGTGCCCACGATCCGCCGCCGCGGGCTCCTCGTGCTCATCTCGGATTGCTTCGATGAAGTCGACAACCTGTTGCGAGCGCTCGGCCACTTTCGACATGCTCGCAACGATGTGATCGTGTTTCAGATTTGGGATCGCGACG
>JBQCEI010000038.1:0-2229 GCA_051960375.1 Aureliella sp.
ACGGTCGGACCGTAGCCGCGATGGCAGATTTTTTCGTGGATGAAGTCGTAAACTTGTTGTTGTCGAGTTGTTAACGGTCGAGCCATTTTGCATCTTCTACCAGAGGGGATGGTGAACAATGAAACTGTGCGCTAACACGAATGGAGTGTAGGACATTCGGTGCGCTGATCATAGTCTTTTAGAGGGATTTAATAGCGCGTTTGGCCAAAAAATCCCCCCGAGTACCGCTGGAGGTTTCCCCCAGCAGCGGCGCAAAGCCGCAGCCGCGAAGTGAACCTCGCGCGGTGCCGCGAAGCGTCACTCGTTGCGCAGCGCAGCCGAGAATGGTTTCACGTCGAGCCGGTCTTCCGCGCGGTAGAAATCGCCCATGCATCGCTCGAGCATCGAGTGCTCGCGGACGCATTGAGTAAAAGATGCGGGCCGGCGCCAGAGAGTCGTGTGGGTGCAGATCATCGGTGTCGTTTTCAACGCTCAGTCCTTGATGCAAGCTCCAACCCGAGCTTAGGTGGGATCGGTATCGCTCAGGTTTAGGATGGAAGATGGTCCGCCAGTTTGCATACCGCGTACCGTCGATTGCTAACAAGTTGATAAGAAATGCGTCGAGCAACGCAGCGCAAGGAAATTGCGTTGTCGCTTATGCGCCTAAGTACCGACTGACGACAAGCTTGTGCAATCTCGCCACAGTGCGCAATCGCGCATCGCGCGCAACCGCTCACGAGTGAACATTTGATTGCTCGTGAACCAACGCGTTCGATACCAGTTCAGGTGGACCATGCCCCCCGCGCTGGCATCGGACAGAGTGCTCTGCGTCTGGGCATTCTTTATCATCTGTGCGCCGCTGCGTTAAACAGCGAGCACCTATGCCGAAAACCGGGGGCTAACGCTCGCCGGCCAATTAGAAATAAGAGCTACTTGAGACTGGAGAGATATGCTAGAAGATCGGCGACTTGTTGAGCAGTTAACCCATTCAGCGTGCCTGCTGGCATGATCGACTTGGTATCGGGGCGCCGCGCTTCGATATCGTCGATGGCGATCTTGAGCGTTTCACCTTGCGGGTCGACGAGCGTCAACTGCGTGGGAGTCTCTTCGGTGATCAAGCCGCTGATGACCTTCCCTTCGGCCAGCACAATCAAGTGGCTCTGATATTTCGATTCGATGATGCGGCTGGGATCGGCCAAGGCTTCGAAGATTTGAGCCGGCGTTAGTTTCGCGCCGATCTTGGTCAGCTCCGGCCCAACCATGCCACCGCGATTGCCGACGCGATGACACTTGGAACACTGCGCCCGCGACGTATCGAAGAACCACGCCTGGCCGGCTTGGGCATCGCCGACAACATCGGCCACGTCGGCGTAGGTTGCGCTCGCACCCAATCGTCGCTGCCGCTCGCGCGCAGGCACGTGGGCTTCCATCAAGCTGCTGATCAGCGGATCGGACGAATGGGCCAGCGCTGCGATTAGTTGCGGAGAGAGTGGCTGAATCGGATCAGCGGCGCTCGACTGGCCGCACTTCTGTCTCGCCAAATCAATTGCCAATCTCACTGCCGAGCGGATCTGCTGGCTGTGCTCTTCGGGAGTGAGTTCTTTGGAAGAGACTTCTTCGGCGGTTCCTGTCTCAAGGGCGCTTCCTGCCCCAACGGACTGTGCCAGTCGCTCGGCGCGCTGCTGAAGCGTTGGTTCGTTTTCGGAGCGAGCGTGGCCGGCCGCTGGATGATCCATGCCGTCGATCCACTGAGCGACGAGCGCCACGGCTGCGAAGTCGACTTCGCGCGAACCGATGTGGGGCATGCGGCCGATGGAGCTGGAGGCCATGCGGAACAGCAACGTGCTGCCAGCCGCGTCACCGGGGGCGATCAACTTGGCATCGAGCACGCCGAAGTTGCCCTTGCTCGGTGCAGTGTCGATCCCCTTCATCGCAGCCGGCTCGTCGGTGATCTTTAGCGACAGATCGACCGCAGCCCCGGCTCCGTTTTGGTGGCAGTGGGCGCAGTTGGCGTGCAGGTACGAGCGAGCGCGACTCTCGACACTCTCGGAACTCGAATGAGCCAGCGCGCGGCGCACGCAGCGAGCCGGATCGATCGCTTTGCCCGATCCGTCCTGAGTAACCACGTAGCCTTCGCGCACCAGCTTCAGCCAATCGGAATCATCGCCCGCGTCGGGCTGATGCAATTGTTCGGGCGTGAAGGCTAGAGTCGTTTCGGGCCAAGGATTGTGGCACTGCATACATTCGGTG
>JBQCEI010000039.1:0-6469 GCA_051960375.1 Aureliella sp.
AGCCGCCGCGTAAGGGGCGAAAAAGTCGCGTCGAAAGCTTCCGCCTTGATCGCCAACGCACCATCTGCGAGTCGTCAATCCCCTGGTACCCTGCCCCCCCGGCCCCAGTTGCTCGTCAGCGTTCAAAATGCATGCGAAGCGCGGGTGGCGCAGCGCCAGGGCGTTCCCAGGATCGATCTGAAAAACCCAACCCTCGGTTCGCTGGGGTGCCCCGACCAAACCACTGCTCGCGAGGTTCTGGACGCCCTGGCCGAGGGCCAGTCCGGTGCGAGCCATCAGACGAGCGTCGCACTCGGAGAACTTCAAGGGCTGAACACGCAGACAGCTAGCCAGCTGATGCAGTGGTTTCCCGTCGCCAAGATCGGACTGGCGGGGATGGCGAAAGAGTCGTGCAAGGGGGATGCCGACGGCCCCGCGCGACTGGACGCTGAGATGCTCGCGGCGCTCGACAACTTGGCGCAGAACCAGCGCTGGGGCGGACAGTTGGTATTGGCAGCCTACGCCGACTACGAACGAGCCGCCGCGCCGTCGCCGGCCGAAGTCATCGAGCTTTCCCAAGCGATGGCAGCCCGCTACATCTTGCTCGACACGTTCGTCAAAGATGGCCTCGGCTTGTTCCATTGGCAGAGCGTCAGCCAAATCGCCTCGCTCGGCGCAATGGCTCAAGCGATCGGCGCCCAGTTGGTGGTCGCCGGCAGCCTGAGCGAGGCGGATTGGCCGGCGCTGTGCGAGTCGGCCCCGGCGATCGTCGGCGTACGCGGCGGCGTCTGCACCGGCGGCCGCGCCAGCGAACTGTGCCCCGACCGACTCGCGCAGTGGCTGGCCTGGACCCAACAAGGTTGATTTCTTCACCGGCCCTGGGTGGCACTGGCTATGCCAGTGTCTTCGTTTTCGAAGTCGGTAGTATTGCATCATCGGAAGCCATCCACCGCCCGTTATGGCGTGTCAGGGCGGCTTTACCACGCGAACCATTTGGCATTGGTTGCCCGAATGGTCTCGTACGCCAACAGACTTCGAATGGAAGACACTGGCATAGCCAGTGCCACACAAGCCCTCCGCGCTCTCCGCGTCCTCCGCGGTAAAACTCTTCTCAGCTCAACTGCTTGCCAATAGCCTCGGCCACTTTGGCGCACCGCTGCATCGTCTCGTCGAACTGCTTGAAATCGAGCGACTGATAGCCGTCGCTCATCGCCGTCTCAGGGCTCGGATGGACTTCGATGATCAGGCCGTCGGCGCCGGCCGCCACGGCCGCCACCGACATGTCGGGCACCAGGTACGAGTGACCGGTACCGTGGCTGGGATCGACGATCACCGGCAAGTGCGTTTTGCGATGCAGATACGGCACGCTGGCCAGCGGCAACGTGAAACGCGTATGCGCCTCGAAGGTGCGGATGCCGCGTTCGCACAGCATCACGTTGGGATTGCCTTCGTTGAGGATATATTCAGCCGCCAGCAACCATTCTTCGACCGTGGCGCTGGCGCCGCGTTTGAGCAGCACCGCTTTGCCGCTGGCGCCGACCGCTTCGAGCAAGCGGTAGTTCTGCATGTTGCGAGCACCGACTTGCAAGACGTCGGCATACTTGGCGACCAAGTCGACTTCCTCGGTGCTCATCACTTCGGTGACGATCGCCAGCCCCGTTTCCTGGCGAGCCAGGGCCATCAGCTTCAGGCCTTCTTCTTTCATCCCTTGGAAGCTGTAGGGGCTGGTGCGCGGCTTGAAAGCCCCGCCGCGAAGAGCCGTTGCGCCGGATTGCTTCACTGCCCGTGCGGTGCTGACGATCTGTTCTTCGCTCTCGACCGAGCAGGGACCCGCCATGATGCCAACGGCGCCCGCGCCGGCGCTGAAGCCCAGCACGTCGATGCGCGTCGGCTCGGGCTTCACTTCGCGGCTGGCCACTTTGTAGGGAGCCAGAATCGGCACGACGTCGGCCACGCCGGGGCTGCTGGCCAGCGACTCGCGTTCGCCGCCGCGCTTGTCGCCGATCGCGGCAACCACGGTCCGCTCGGTGCCGCGAATGATATGCGACTTGAGACCGAGCTGCTGCACGCGCTGGGCGATGTGTTCGATTTGATCCTCGGTAGCATTCTTTTCCATCACTACGATCATCTGAGCGCTCCTTTGGATGCCGGCCGCGCTTGGGCTCGGGCTTTTGAAAAAATGGTTTTAGGACTGATCAGCCGGCGGGCGTTAGCCCCCGGTTCTCGCGACTTCGGATTAAGTCGTTGGATCGTTGCTGCTGGCCGACAATTCGGTTCTGAAGACCCCTCCCCCCCGGCACCTCTCCCCGATACGGGGCGAGGGGAGAGAAGATCTTATAGCGCGGGCCGCGCCCCTTTTCTTCCCTCCCCCTCGCCCCGCTTCGGGGAGAGGGGGCCGGGGGGTGAGGGGCTCGCGGGTCAACGAACGTTAACGACGCAACACCAGCCATCCATCTCTTGAGCGCCCACCAAACGAAAACAGCCCCGATGATCGGGCTGTTGCTCGATCGCCGGGGCTGGCAGTGATTTGGGCAGGTAAGTTTTGTGTCTACGTACCAGTCACAGCCCCAGCGCGAGCAAGGGTTGCAAAAGTAAAGTAGTAGTAAAACACAAAGCTTGTCATAAAAATGATTATGCGAACGGCCGCAAGGAAATCAAGCGGTAGTCGGCCTGCTCCCACCCGATTACCATGAGCCGGCACTCAGCCGATAGGTCCTTTTTTTACCGCGGAGACGCGGAGAGCGCGGAGAATTTCCGCGGCGTTTCTTATGAATCCCATCACCTTTGCCCTGCGGCGGCCGCTGACCGTGATGGTCGGCGTGATCGTCGTCATTTTCGCTTGCTGCGTCGCCCTGCGTCCCAAGGCGGTCGATGAAGCCCTGGCCAAGGCCGGCATCGAGGTGCCGCTGGAGCGCATGAAGATCGACATCGTCCCCGCCCTCAATCTGCCGGTGATCTACGTCTGTCAGCCCTACGGCGGCATGGACCCGGCGCAGATGGAAGGCCTGCTGACCAACTACTACGAATACCACTTTCTCTACATCAGCCAGATTCATCACGTCGAAAGCCGCAACATCCAGGGCATGGCGCTGATGAAGCTGTTCTTCCATCCGGGCACCGACATGGCCCAAGCGATGGCCGAGACGATCAACTACGTCAATCGCTCGCGAGCCTTCATGCCGCCGGGAACCGTGTCTCCCTTCGTGATGCGCTTCGATACCGGCAGCGTGCCGGTGGGCTATCTGGTGCTCTCGAGCGCGACGCGCACCGTCGGCGAAATCCAAGACCAGGCTCTCTTCAAAGTTCGCCCGATGTTCTCTGCCCTGCCGGGCGTCTCGGCACCGCCTCCCTTCGGCGGCAGCGCTCGCACGGTGGTCATTCGCGCTAACGCCGAACGTCTGCGAGCCTACAACCTCTCGCCCGATGAAGTCATCACGGCTCTCGCATCGGGCAATGCGGTCAGTCCGTCGGGCAACCTGCACGTCGGCTCGATGTACCCGATCGTGCCCACCAATGCGCTGGTCAAGGACATTAGCGAGCTAGGCAGCATCCCGATCCGCACCAAGGGCGGCCCGACGGTTTTCATCCGCGATATCGGCTCGATCGAAGACTCGACCGACTTGCCCACCGGCTACGCGCTAGTGAACGGTCGCCGCGCCGTTTACATCCTGGCCACCAAGCGGGCCGAAGCATCGACGATGAGCGTCATCGACGAGATCAAGAAAGCCCTTCCGAAGATGCAGGCCGAACTCCCCGAAGACATCAAAGTCTCGTTCGAGTTCGATCAATCCCCCTACGTCACCCGCGCGATCAACGGTCTGCTCAGCGAAGGGCTGCTCGGCGCGCTGCTGACCGGGCTGATGGTTCTGCTGTTCCTCCGCGATTGGCGAAGCGCGCTGGTTGTTGTGCTCAATATTCCGCTGGCCATCATGGCCGCGATTCTCGGCCTGTGGTTCTGCGGTTACACGATCAACCTGATGACGCTCGGCGGACTGGCGCTCGCTGTCGGCATCCTGGTCGACGAAGCGACGGTCGAAATCGAAAACATCCACACGCAGTTCGCCAAGACGCATTCGATCGCCATGGCGGTCCGCCACGGCAACGCGCAGACGGCCATTCCGCGACTGCTGGCGATGCTGTGCGTGCTGGCGGTGTTCGTGCCGTCGTTCTTCATGCAAGGTTCGGCGCGAGGCCTGTTCGTGCCGCTGTCGCTGGCGGTCGGCTTTTCGATGATCGCTTCCTACATTCTCTCGAGCACGTTCGTGCCGGTCCTGTCGGTATGGTGGCTCAGGCATCAAGAGCCGCATCCGGAGAGCCACCGCAGCATCTTCGCGCGGATGAGTTCGGGCTATGGCCGCGCGGTCTCGGGAATCGTAGCGGCTCGCTGGATCGTCGTGCCGGCCTACCTCGCAATTACCGTGCTGGCGATCGTCTTCTTAGCCAGCCGCATGGGCATCGAGATTTTTCCGCGCACCGGCGTGGCCGAGTTCCGCTTGCGGTTCCGTGCGCCCGATGGCACGCACTTCGACGCGACCGAGCAAACGGCGCTCGGGCTGCTCGATGCGATCGGCAATCATCTCGGCAAAGAAAACATCGCCCTCACGCTCGGCTACGTCGGCACGATTCCCTCGAGCTTTCCGGTCAACGGCGTCTATCAATGGTCGCGCGGTCCGGAAGAAGGCATCTTGCGGATCGCTCTCAAAGAGCACAGCGGCATCGATACCGACGCGGCTAAAGAAGAGCTGCGACAGGTGCTGGCCCGGCAGTTTCCCGAAGTCCGCGTCTCGTTCGAGCCAGCCGACATCATTAGCGAAATTATGAGCTTCGGCTCATCGACTCCGGTCGAAGTAGCAGTGCGCGGCGCGAATATGGACGAGAGCCGCGCGTTCATGCTTGAAGTGCAGAAGAAGCTCGCTTCGATCGGCTCGCTCCGCGACGTGCAGATCGGCCAGTCGCTCGACTATCCATCGATCAACGTGAAGCTCGACCGCGAGAAAGCTTCGAGCGCAGGAACGACGGCCGCCGAAGTTGCCCGCTCGGTCGTCGCCGCCACCTCTTCGACGCGCTTCATCGCGCAGAACTACTGGCCCGATCCCAAGTCGGGCATCGGCTATCAAGTGCAGATCGAAATCCCGCAGGCGACCTTGACTACGCCCGAGGATCTGGCGGCCATTCCGGTAACGTCGCACAACGGCGAGCCGATGCTGCTGCGCGATGTTGCCCAGCTATCCTCCGGCACGATGCCAGGCCAGTTCGATCGCTACAACATGAAGCGCGAGTTTACGCTCACGGCCAACATCAGCGGCGCCGATCTTGGCTCGGTCTCCACCGCCGTGAACCAGGCGCTCGCCGAACTCGAAGCCGAAGGCAAGCGTCCCAAGAGCGTCACGACCGAACTGCGCGGCCAGTTGCCGCCGCTACGCCAAATCCTGAGCGGCCTCGGCGTCGGGCTGGCGCTGGCGATCATCGTCGTGTTCCTGTTGCTGACCGCCAGTTTTCAATCGGTGCGTCTGGCGCTAGTGACCCTGTCGACGATCCCAGCCGTCCTGTGCGGAGTGCTCATCACGCTCAAGCTCTCGGGAGCGACACTGAACTTGCAGTCGTTCATCGGCGCCATCATGGCGATTGGCGTAGCGATGGCCAATGCGATTCTGCTGGTGACCTTCGCCGAACAAGCTCGCCGCGATGGCAACGACGCTCGCACCGCAGCGGCCCTTGGCGCCGAGCGTCGCTTGCGAGCGATTCTGATGACCGGGCTAGCGATGACCTGCGGTATGCTGCCGATGGCCTGGGGTCTGAGCGAAGGGGGAGACCAAGCGATTCCGCTCGGCAGAGCTGTCGTCGGCGGCCTGATCGCAGCGACGTTTGCCACCTTGCTTGTGCTGCCCGCGGTGTTCGCCATGCTGCAACGTCGCGCTTCGGTAGAATCCGTTTCGCTCGATCCGCTCGATCCTGCAAGTCCCCACTATTCCCACTCAGAAGCGAGTCACTCATGAAGCGTATGACTGGCAGGACCAATCGTTTCGCCAACAGTCTCGCCAAACGCAGCTCATCGCATGCGAGGTTGCGGCGCATGCTGCTGCTGACTGCAATCGCCGGATCATTCGCAATTGCCGGCTGCATCCCTTCCAACGCTCAAAAAGCGGCAAGCGACGCGAGCAGCGCTGAGCGGCCGATGCGAGTCGCTCCGATCACGCCGGGCAAAAAGACAATCGTCCGCACGATCGAGCTGCCCGGGCGAACCGAAGCCTACGAAGTAACGCCGCTGTATGCCAACGTCACCGGCTACGTCACCAAGGTCGCAGTCGATATCGGCGACCGAGTGACCGGGCCGCACCACGGCGATGAAAAGGATTCTGAAAAGAGGGGCGATGAAAAGGACGGCAAAGAGGGAATGGTGCTGTGCGAGGTGCACGTTCCCGAACTGGAAGAACAGATGGCCGAGAAGAAGGCGGGCATCGAGCTAGTGAAGTCGGTAGTGGCCCAAGCC
>JBQCEI010000040.1:0-2845 GCA_051960375.1 Aureliella sp.
GGGCCGTCCGCGGTTTCCTTGCAACTCGGTTAGTGCCTGGTCGATTCCCGCAGCTCAGCGAGGTTACCCGCATTTCGTGACGGCTTAGTTGCCGCTGTCGCTCGGACTCGATCGGTGAGAAGCAATAGGCATCGCTGGCCCGCAGCAGATAGGGAGTCAGAATTCGCTGCGCCTGCGGTCCGACGTAAATCGTCCGCTTCTTGCCACGATGAGCGGTCTTGTGTTCATTGAGCGAGATCGTCCAAACTTCACCGCTGCGGTTGACCATGCTCGGTTTGATCTTGCAGACCTCACCCGGACGGCACCCGGTAAGCTGCTGGAAGCGAACCATGTCGCGGACGACTTTTGTCAAGAAAGGCAGGGTCGCGTCGACAAGCGATTGGTCGACGCAGGTTATCGGCCTTGCTTCCGGAGCCGCTGTACGGCCGCGCCGGAGCGGCCCGACGCATTCGAGTGAGCTGACAACTGATGGCGAGAGCATTCCCTGCCCGACCGCCCAGCGAAGCATGCGGAGAACACGCTTCATTTGCGAGTTGATGTACTGGCGCGTGCACTTCCGCGGCGGCTTGGGGGCCTCGTCACCAGTTTTCGGTTTCGCTTTTGACCGCGGCTTGATCTCGTGACGGAGCCACCAGTCCAGAACGGTTCGATACTCGAGGACGCCGAAGCGAACAGCCGGTAGCGTCGCGTATAGCTCGCTAAGTGGCTGAAGTGCCAGTCGAATGCTGACGCACTCGGTGCCGTTGTGGTAGTAGGTCTTAGCGTGGTCCAGGTAGGCAAGACAGACTTGCGCAACGGTAGGACCCGACGGATCTGCGGCGAACTTGCCCGCATGGCGATTTACCAGCCACTCCGCCTTCAAGCGTTCGTACTTCTCTACGCTCTCGGGCGTGCCATGCTTGCCCAAGTAGAACATCCGGCCAGAGAGATTTACGTAGGCCTGACCTGTGGGCTTGTGGAGCCGGTAACCTGGTTCTCGCGGCATAGATAGCGTTGCCTCCCGATGGAAGTCTGTAGACTACAGACTTGTGCATTTGGGAAAACAGCGCTCGAGAAACGGCTCTCGGTGTCGTTGAGTAACGAATCGCTTGAAGAAATCGAGTGGTCGGGGCCGGGATCGAACCGGCGACACATGGATTTTCAATCCATTGACCGAAAGCCGGCGCGCTTGTGATGCCGTCAAGCGCGCCGGCTCGGTTTTCCGCTCCCTAGCAAAGAGCTAGTCGAATAGTAGGCATTGCCGTTGTAAATTGCTAGGCGGGCAAAGGCGCGTTGAGCGTCTTTTGTTTTGGGCAATCTTTAAGGGGTGGCAGGATGCCAAAGACTAACATGGGCGAAGCGCGGCAAGTGGCCGTCGGCGTCGAGCTCGAGCTCGTATTACACGCAGACGAAGCGCGAGGGCTCGAGGTCCTCATCGGTCACGACGACGGGCCCAGGCGCAAACGAGGCCAGCGGCGACGACGTAACGCGGTGTCAATGCACTACAGCTGCAGCGCGCCGGCCGAGTCGCTCCAGCGGCGAGCGTGGCGCGAGCAACAGCGGGCCGGCCGCGTGGTCGAGCTCAGCAAGTCGACGAGCAAGCGCGATCGGGCCATTGCCTCGCTCTACTTCGACGGCTTGCCGATCAATCGAGCGATGATCGAGGCCGCTTTGATCGTGGGTCCGGATCGTCTCGGGATGATCGCGGCGGGCGTGTTGCCGTGGGTTGCTCTCGAGGTCGATATCGAGAAGCTCGAGCCGGCGGCCGTGGCCGAGATTGCGCGGGCTCGGCGCCGCGGAGCACTCGCGACCGGCCGGCGGCGCCGACGCTTCAGAGGCCGAGCAGCCAGCGAATAAAGACGACGCCGCCGGCGACGAGCACGAAAAGGCCAGCGGCGACTAAGCCGGCGACAAAACGCTCGAAAAACGGGGCGTTGTCAAAGCTCATATATGGACGCGGGTTGTGGTAGTGCTCTTGCGGTCGTCGTCGCGCTCGAGCCGATCGGCTTTCGGCTTCGGCGCGAGTGCTATTTGCCGCTTGTGCTCGAGCTCGATCAGAAACGCGGCAAAGACGGCTCCGAAGAAAACCGAAAAGAGAGCGCCGAGGCCGCAGACGCCGGAAGCGATGAAAAACCACATTGCTTTAAAGCTCAGCCGGCCGGCTTGCTCGTTTAGTTCGGCGAGCTCGACGAGCTCGAGCGAGGCGACGGCAAAGACGACGCAGAAAAACAGGCCGGTCAGTAAGGCCGAAAACGGTCGATTCATCGCCTTTTCGCTCCGCGCTTGGCCTTGGGGGCGGCTTTGGCTTTTGCCTTCGCCTTTGGGGCCGCCTTGGCCTTTGGTGCGGGCTCAGCGATCGCGGCTTTCGGCCGATTGGCCGGGGTGCGATCCGATAGGCCGCGGCGCTCGGCCGGGTTCATGGCGGCCAGCGCAGCCAGCCCCAAAAACTCGCTCATTGTTTGGCCGCGGGCCGCGGCCGCCTTTTCAAAAGCGGCCCACCAGTCGGCGGGCTGGGAGACGTTGCGGCGTTCGTGTTGGCTCATGGTCAGGGGTCCTACTTGGCGAGGGTCTTTTTGGCCGCCTCGAGAGCGGCCGTAAACGTCGATCCGTTTTCGGCGTTGGCCGGGTAGAGCTCGCCGACGGCGTCGACGAGATAAGAGAGCGCCGCCTCGAGCTTCGAGATTCGTTTCTCGCGCTCGCTTAGCGTTTTGTAAAGCGTGTTTATTCGCTCGGTCGTCGCGGGGTCCATCGGTTTACCTCGAGAAGAAAAAACGGCGGCCGCCGAGCCACACGGCGGCCGCCGGGCCACTCGCCCGCTAGCGCTCGCCCGCGTTGTATAGGTCGCAAACGGATTTCACCTCGGCGC
>JBQCEI010000041.1:0-2848 GCA_051960375.1 Aureliella sp.
TCGGTGATGTCCCATAATCCTCCCAGCCCGGGGAGAAAATGCGAGCTGTCCTTGAACTGCGTCTCGCGTTTTACCAGCGATTCCAGTAGATCGCCCACCAGTCCCGAGAGCGTCAAGGCCAAGCCCAAGACGACCGGCCCGAGCCACTGCCTCTCAGGCGAACTGGGCCCGTACAGCCAACCGACAAACGTTTGAAAGTACAGCACGCTGACTATGACACCTACGATCATGCCGCCGACCAGTCCTTCGACCGTCTTGCCGGGACTGACCGCCGGACAGAGTTTGGTGCGGCCGAAAGTTCGCCCCGAAAAGTACGCTCCCGCATCGGCGAACTTGGTGACGACGATCATGCCGACGACCAGCGTCAGCCCCCAACTGCTCGAAGAGCCCAGTTGCCGCAGCGCCACCCAAAAAGCGAAGCCGATCCCGAAGTAGACGGCCACCCAGCCGCTGGCGATGGCTCGCTCGAGCATCCCCGTGCCGCCGACGTAGCGCGGCATGAACCACGCAAAGCAGCCGACCTGCGCGATGACGGCGGCCGCCAACGGCCAGCCCAGCGGTCCGAGCGAGCAACTTGCCGGATAGCTGCCGCCGGCCAACGGCCAAAGCATCGGAATCATGCCAGCCAACATCACTCCGCCGCAGCCGATCAGCGCCGGCCAGGGGTCGAAGTCCGCTTGCCGATGCCGCAGCATGATGCAGCACTCGACCGCGCTGCCGAACATCAGGTAGATCGCCAGCAGCGTCATCCACACTCCCCGCGCTTGACCGAGCGGGACGTTGGCATCCAAAGCCACGAACCCGAACGAGAGGGTGATGATGATGAACGCCGAGAGTAGACGCTGCCGAAGCAATAAGCACTCCTTCTGCCGATCCGAACCTGCGAGTGTGCGACACTTAGCGGGCGTCGCCGAAGGCAACAATTTACTCCAAACCTCGAGCTTGCGCGCAATCGGCGAGCCAAACAGCTGTTTTTGCCGCGGAGGACGCGGAGAGCGCGGAGGATGACCGTCTTCCCTCCGCGCTCTCCGCGTCTCCGCGGTGAAAACTCTTCCTATGCTTCTTGTTCGCCTTCCTCGTCGAAGTGATCGTACGGGTCTAAATCGTCGTCATCCTCTCGATCCCAATCGGGTTCGTCGCGGACGACGTCGAGTTTGGGCGCCTTTGCCGACGGCGAGTCGCTCTCGGCATCGCTATCCCAGCCGTCATCGCGGCGGATGCGGTTGCGCCGCGCCGGTTCGCTGCCGCCAGCCGCACTGCGTGCATCCTGGGCGTCGCTCGCCGAACCGCCTCCCTTCATTGCTTCCCACTGAGCCAGCGAGATGACCACCTCGCGGGCCTGCGAGCCGTTGTACTGGCCGACGATGCCGTCCTCGGCCATGAAGTCGATCAAGCGCGCGCCGCGGCCGTAACCGATGCCGAGAGCTCGCTGCAGCAACGAGACGCTGCCGCGGCCTTCGCGCACGACCACGTCGACCGCCGCTTCATACAGCTCGTCGCGCTTCTTGAACCCGGCGGGCTTGCCGCCGCTGCTGTCACCCTCTTCATCCTTGACCTGGAGATTGACCAGTTCGTTGACGAAGTTCTGCTCGCCGGTGCTGCAGTGATCGACGACGCGATTGATCTCTTCGTCGCTCAGGTAAGTACCCTGGCCGCGGAGCAGCGTGCTGGTGCCGGGCCACAGGAACAGCATGTCACCGTTGCCTAGCAGTTTGTCTGCACCCATTTCATCGAGCACGACGCGGCTGTCGGTGCGGCTGGCCACCTGGAAGGAGATACGCGCGGGCAAGTTACTCTTGATCAAACCGGTGATAACGTCGACGGTCGGCTTTTGCGTGGCGAGGATCAGGTGAATACCGACCGCTCGGCTCTTTTGCGCCAGGCGAATGATGTGCTGCTCGACCTCTTTGCCGGCGGTCATCATCAAGTCCGCCATTTCGTCGGCCACGATCACGATGAAGGGCAGATGATCCGGAATCGCTTCGGCTTCCTCGTCGGTCTCGGGCTTGAGTCGCTCGAGCAGCTCGTCGCGTCCGAGCTGGTTGTAGTTCACCAGGTGACGCACGCCGGCTCGGGCCAGCAGCGCGTACCGCTCTTCCATCTTGTCGACCGCCCAGGCCAGAATCGCTTCGGCCTTCTTCATGTCGGTCACCACCGGGTGCATCAAGTGCGGCAAGCGTCCATAGCCGCTCAGTTCCACCATCTTCGGGTCGATCATGAGCATGCGGACTTCATCGGGTCGCTTCGTCATTAGGATCGAAGCGATGATCGCGTTGAGACACACGCTCTTACCGGTTCCAGTTCGACCAGCGATGAGGAGGTGAGGCAGCGACGCCAAGTCGACCGTCAGCGGATTACCCGACACGTCCTTGCCGAGGAACAAAGGAATCTTGGCCTTCTTGCTCGTGGCGGTTCCCTCTTCGATCACTTCGCGCAGCCGCACCACTTGCCGCGTTTCGTTGGGCACTTCGATACCGACGGTGTTCTTGCCGGGAATCGGAGCCACGATGCGGACGCTCGGCACGCGGAGGGCGATCGCCAGATCGTCGGCCAGGCTGGTGATCTTCGACAACCGCAGACCTGCTTCCAGTTCGACTTCGTACTGCGCGATCACCGGGCCGGTTTCGATTTCGACCACGCGAACGTTGAAGCCGAAGTCGCCAAACGTCTTCTCGAGGATCTTCGCTTTGCGTCGGACTTCGACCGCCTGTGCTTCAAAGTCGATGTCGTCGCTCTCGGTCAGCAGGTCGACGCCCGGCAACACATACTCCTCGGTCCCTTCGGGCAAACTGGTATCGTCCAAGTGTTCGAGCGAATCGTCTTCCGCTTTGGGCGGCGGAGCCGGTTT
>JBQCEI010000042.1:0-2279 GCA_051960375.1 Aureliella sp.
GTCAGGGCCAGCGCTCAAGGTCTGTTCAACGTGATGATCCTGGGCGTGGGCGCCCTGGTGGCCAACTCGATTTGCCCGTGGCTGCAACAAGAAGTGTTCACGCACGACGTGCCCGCCCAGGCGGCCGCTGTGCAGCCTGCCACGACAGGCGGGCAAGCCGTTTCTGAACAAGCTCCCGCGGAATCACCCGCCGGCGAAGCGGCTTCGGGCGAAACGGCGCCCGGCGCGCCGGCATCCGAGCCATCCTCGGCGAAGGCATCCACCGCCGAAGCACCCGCCCCCGCCACGGTCAAGAAAGTGGACTGGCGCAGCTTGTTCCTGGTGCCATGCGCAGCGGCCACCCTCGCCGCCATTGCCCTGGCCCTGTTTTTCCATCCTCCGAAACGCGAAGAAGACGCGACCACCCCGATCGGCCATCCGGTATGATGAGCCCGTTGTTCACCGCGGAGACGCGGAGAGCGCCGAGTATCTGAGCGATCATCCCACCTCCTAACAGCGAGATCCAATCATGAGCCAGCGCGACGTTGCCGATTCCCGAACCGCACCTCACTCGCAGCAGGATGTCTCGCGCCGCAGCTTCATGGCGGGCTCGCTGGCAACGACCGCCGGCGCGGCGGCTGCCCTGTGGTCGATGCAGCACGGCGGGCTGGCGCTGGCCGCCGATATGCCCAAACATCAAACCAAGCCGCGCCGCTTCCTCAAGACGCTCAAGCGCGGCATGGTGCAAGTCCCGGGCAGCTTGACCGACAAGTTCAAGGCGGTCAAAGCGGCCGGATTCGATGGCATCGAGGTGGACTTCCCAGGCAGCAACGTCGACGAAGTGAAGAAAGCCATCGAAGAGAGCGGCTTGCCGGTCGACGGCTCGGTCTGCTCGACCCACTGGAAGATCACGCATACCAGTCCCGACCCGGAAGTCCGCGCTCAAGCCTTGAAGGATCTCGAGACCGCGATCAAGCAGACGCACGCTGTCGGCGGTCACACGGTACTGTTGGTCGTCGGCGTCGGCAAAGACGGACCCGAACAAGAGATCTGGCCGCGGGCGGTGGAAAACATCCGCAAGGCGATTCCTACCGCTGCAGAGTTCGGCGTCACGATCGCCATCGAAAACGTCTGGAACCAGTTCCTCTACGAACACAACGGCCCGAACAACCAGACGGCCGACAAGTTCGTCAAGTTTGTCGACGAGTTCCATTCGCCCTTCGTCGGCATGCAGTTCGACATCGGCAACCACTGGAAATACGGCGACGTGGCCCAGTGGATTCGCACGCTCGGCACCCGCATCGTCAAGCTCGATATCAAGGGCTTCTCGCGCGAAGAAGATAAATTCGCCGATATCCTCGAAGACGATATTCCGTGGGCCGACGTGCGTCAGGCGCTCGACGACATCCAATTCCACGGCTGGGTCGCAGCCGAAGTGGGCGGCGGCGATCAAGAGCGGCTCGCCAAGATCGCCAAACAGATCGATCAGGCGCTGAACATCGGCTGATGGATTTGAACCACAAAGACGCCAAGACACGAAGGTCTCTTGGTGTCTTTGTGTCTTGGTGGTAACTCATCGGTCCTGGCGGAGGGTTGCTCATGCTTCTTGATATGGCTCGCCGCGCGTTCGTGCGCACGTGCATGTTCGCGCTGATTGCGTCGCAGTTGCAAACCGCCAGCGCCCAGGACAAGCACTATCTACTGGTCGCAGCGCCCGGCGTGCGCAATTACCTCGAGTACGGCGGGCATGGCTTGTTGGTCTTCGATGCCGATCGCGAACATCGCTTCGTCGAGCGCATTCCGCTGGCGGGTCTCGACGAAGCGGGCAAGCCGATCAACGTGAAGGGCATTTGCGGTAGCGCGGTCACCGGCCGGATCTACATCAGCACGATTCGCTCGCTGATGTGCGTCGACTTTGCCAGTGAAAAACTGCTGTGGGAAAAGCGCTATCCCGGCGGCTGCGATCGCATGTCGATGACTCCCGACGGCAAGCTGATTTACTTGCCGTCGTTCGAAGGAGCGCACTGGCACGTCGTCGATCAGGACGGCGAGATCGTCGCGAAGATCGAGCCCAACTCGGGGGCGCACAACACGATCGTCAGTCTCGACGGACGCGAAGCGTATCTGGCCGGCCTGCGGTCGCCGCTGCTGTCGATCGTCGATACGTCGACCAACCAGATCGCTCGCACGGCCGGACCGTTCGCCGCCAGCATCCGTCCGTTTACGATCGATTCGCGCCGGCAGCACTGCTACGTGTGCATCAACGAACTGCTCGGATTCGAAGTAGGCGATTTGAAGAG
>JBQCEI010000043.1:0-8197 GCA_051960375.1 Aureliella sp.
ACGCGATCGTACTCTTTGCGGAAGTGCTCGACCTGGATCACATCATTGCCTTGTCGGTCGCATGCCCGTTTTTTACCGCGGAGACGCGGAGAGCGCAGAGGACGCGGAGTCAAACACCTTTGCGAGCCCTATTGCTTGATATCGAACGCATAGATCAGATCGAGGTCGCGCACGAAGAGTTTGCCTTCGGCGATGACCGGGTGCGACCAAATAAAACCTTTGCGGCGATCGAGCTTCGTCTTCTCAGGCAGCGCCAGCTCGCCCTTGAGAACCCAGTCTTTCGGATTCGGTTCGACGAGGTAGCAGTTGCCGGTCGATTCGCCGTAGACGTACAAGCGGCCGTCGGCAAACGCCACCGATGCACCCGACTCGTCCTTGATGCGTCCTGGATAGGTCACTTCGCCGTTTTCGAGGCTCTGGACGACCCAGCCGCCACCCTTCTTATAACCGTAGATGTGGTCCTCGACCAAGACAACGCCGCCGTGATGGTTTTGTTGGTTCTTGTTGGCCCACACTTCTTCGGCCTTGATGTTCTTGCCATCGCGGCTCAGCTTCACCAACACGCAGCCAGTGCCATAGTCGGCCGTGTGATAGACCAGATTGCCAGTGACGATGGGGGTCGGAATCGTAGCCACCGAAGCACCGGTGTAGTTGTTGGTCCACAGCAAGCGACCATCATCGACAGCAAAGCTCACCAGCCCCTTGCCGCAAGCGGTCGTGTACATCTCGAGGCCATCGACCGCGTGCTTGATCACCGACGCGTAGTGCGGGGCTTCTTCAAAGCCGCTGCTCTTGAGCACGACTTCGCCCGACTTCAGATCGAGGGCGCTGAGAAAATTCTTGCCGCCAGGGCAGACGACGACGCGATCGCCATCGACCAGCGGCGACTCGCTAAAGCCCCACTTGGGCATCGTGCCGCCGAGGTCCGAAATCAGATTGACCTTCCAAACGATCTTGCCATCTTCTTTGTTGAGGCAGCAGCAGTTGCCCGCATCGTCCAGAATCACGACGCGGTCGCCAGCGATCGTCGGCGTGCTGCGCGGGCCGGCGCCCCAGCCGGTGTTGTAGGCATCGTCGGGTACCGCGGCCCCGATCTCGGTTCGCCACACTTGTTTGCCGGTGTCGGCGTCGAGACAGAAGGCAAAGTTCTTGCCATCGCTTGCCCCGAGCGAGTAACCGCGGCCATCGGCGACCGCCAGCGACGAATAGCCCATGCCGGCGGCATCGATTTTCCACGCAACGGCCGGACCACCTTCGGGCCACTCTTGCTTCAGCCCGGTCGCCAGGCTCTTGCCATCGCGGTTCGGGCCGCCCCACTGCGGCCAGCTATCGGCCTTGGGGTCGGCCGCCGTCGCCGAGCTGATTCCGACCGCCAAAACGCACGCCAAGTGAAGGAATGATCGCAACCTCATCACGCAATTGCTCCCGGGCCAAGAAGGACGTCGTTTGTATTGCTCTCGTAACCCGACGCGTAAGCGAGGGACGCGTAAAGGTACTTCGTCCCTCGCTTACGCGTCGGGTTACTGAAACAGGCACCCATAAAGTGGCCGCTATTGTAACGCGATTTTTTTTACCGCGGAGGACGCGGAGTGCGCGGAGGTGGCTTTCACCCGGTCTTCTCCTCCGCACTCTCCGCGTCCTCCGCGGTAGAAACCTCTTCGCTTACGATTTCTAAAGGTTTCCAGTTGATCGGATTCTGAACCTGGAAGTGCGAGCGGAGGTCGGGCTGGTCCAGGAACTCGCTCAGGCCGCCGCTGGCAGGCATGTAGCTGCGGCGCGAGCTATACGAAAAGCCATCGTCGAAACCCGCTTCCTTGTAACTGACATACAGATAGTCGGCCGCTCGCGTGAGAGCGACGTACAGCAGCCGCCGCTCTTCTTCGTAGCTTTCGCGGCTGAGCATCGCTCGGGGCATCGGCAAGCAGCCATTCATGGCGCTCATCACATAGACCACCGGCCACTCGAGCCCCTTGGCCGAATGGATCGTGCTCAAGACCAGCGGCGGCTCTTTAGGTTTGCTCGCCGCACCGGGCTCAAGGTCGGGCAAGTCTTCCGTGCTGCTAGGCGGATCGAGCGTCAGATCGACGAGCATCTGTTCGCGCGTCTTAAAGCGATCGGCCAGTGCGAGCAATTGCTGCAAGTCATTCAAGCGCTGCGAAGCCTTGTCGTAGCGCTCTTCCATCAGCGGCCGATAAAAGTCGAGCACCGTGGCCAGTTGATCCTTGAGCCGCACGGGTCGGTCCTCGGCGAGATCGGACAACATGCTGACCATCCGCGGCCACAAATGCCGGCTCGCCAGCGGCGGCTTCAACTGATTCCAAATGGCGACTCCGGTCGAGGAGAGGTCGAGCATCTCGAGGCACTGCGCAGCTTTGCGCGGACCGATGCCCGGCAAGAGCAACAAGATCCGCAGCGCGGCCACCGAGTCGCGCACGTTCTCGGCCAGCCGCAAATAGGCGAGCAGATCTTTCACATGAGCCGCTTCGGCAAACTTCAGTCCGCCGTACTTCACGAAGTTGATCTTATTGCGCATCAGTTCGGTTTCGAGCGCCAGCGAGTGATGCGACGCGCGAAACAGCACCGCTTGCTGATAGATCGGAATACCTTCGGTCTTATGCCGCAAGATCCGCCGCACGATGATGTCGGCTTGCTCGGAATCGGAGAAGCACGCAATCAGTTGCGGCTTGGCGCCGGTGTGGCGATCGCTCCAAAGCTGCTTCTCGTAGCGTTCCTCCGCCTTGGCGATTACAGCGTTGGAAAGCGCCAGGATCGGAACGGTGCTGCGATAGTTCTGCTCGAGCTTGACGATCGTCGCCGCCGGGTACTGCAGCGGAAAGTCGAGAATGTTGCGGACCGTCGCCGCGCGGAACGAATAGATCGACTGCGCATCGTCGCCGACAACTGTTAAACCGCGGCCGCTCGGACTCAGGCCACCGAGGATCTGTGACTGCAAGACGTTCGTATCCTGATACTCGTCGACCAGCACCGCTTGAAAGCGAGCGACGACGCGCGGCCCGATCTCGGGGTGATAGACCAGCTCGCGCATCAGCAGCAGCAAGTCATCGTAGTCGGCGATTCCCAACTGCCGCTTGTGCTTTTGATACTGCTCGAACAACCGCGCGAGCACCTCCAGATGCGTCAGATGCTCAGGGTATTGCTCGCTCAGCACGCGCTCGAGCGGCCACTGGCTGTTGACCTGGTAACTGTGAATGCTCAGCGCGGTACCCTTCTTGGGCAGCGTCTTATCGCCTTTCTTGTCGATGATGCGTTTGAGCAGATTGTCGAGCAGATCCTCCGAGTCCGGGCGATCGTGAACTGTGAATCGCGGCGACAACCCGATCGCTTCTCCAAAGATGCGCAGCAAGCGGACACTCGTTCCATGAAACGTCCCCGACCAGAGCCCGGAGAGGTCCGCCGAATCGCCCACCAGCTTCCGCGTCCTTTCGGTCATCATCGTCGCCGCGCGGCGCGTGTAAGTCAGCAACATGATCCGCTGCGCCGGCACGCCACTATCGATCAGATGCGCTACGCGGTGCACCAGCGTCGTCGTCTTGCCCGAGCCCGCTCCGGCGATGATCAGCAGCGGCCGGTCACCGTGCTGAGCCGCCTCGCGCTGCTGCAGATTCAAACCATCAAGCAATCCCACCTCAGCGCTCCATCTCGAGATCCGTCGTCACGTTTTCAATGTGTTGCATACGGTCTAGTTTAGCGGAGGCGGCAAGGGTTAAGCACGAGCCTGTCTTCCTCCGCGCTCTCCGCGTCCTCCGCGGTAAAAAAACTCGTTCAGTTGTTCGCTGCGACTATGCGGTCTAAATTAAGCGAACCCACTCCCACCGATTACCACGAGGAATCGATATGCACACCATCCAACGCCTGCTCGCCCTTCTCATCGTCTTCGCCCCCATGAGCTCGCTTCGCGCGGCCGAGCCGAAAAAGCCCGACATCGATAAACCCAACATCGTGATCCTGTTTGCGGACGACCTGGGCTATGCCGATCTGCATTGCTTTGGTGGGCGGACGATGGTCACGCCCAATCTCGATGCGATGGCTCGCGATGGCCGCCGCATGACCAGCTTTTACGCATCGCAGGGGGTCTGCAGCGCGTCGCGTTGCTCGCTGCTGACCGGCTGTTACAACGTGCGGGTGAGCATCCTCGGAGCGCTCGGACCGGGAGCCAAGGTGTGCCTCAATCCCGAGGAGCAAACGATTGCCGAAGTGGTCAAGCCGCGCGGCTATCACACGGCCATCTTCGGCAAGTGGCACTTGGGCGATCGCGGCGCGGGCTTGCCGCTGAACCACGGCTTCGATGAATACTTCGGCTTGCCGTACTCCAACGACATGTGGCCGTTCCATCCCACCGCCAAGTTCCCGCCGCTGCCGCTGATCGAAAACAACGAAACGATCAAGGCGAGCGTCACCGCCGACGATCAGCAGTATCTGACCAAGTGGAATACCGAGCACGCGATCGATTTCATGCGCCGGCACAAAAGCGAACCGTTCTTGTTGTACTTGCCCTACAACATGCCGCACGTGCCGATCTTCGCTTCGCGGCAATTCGCCGGCTCGACCGGCAAGGGGCTGTATCACGACGTGATCGCGGAGATCGACTGGAGCGTCGGCGAGATTCGCAAGTTCCTCAAAGACTCGGGGCTCGACGAGCGCACGCTGATCGTCTTCACCTCAGACAACGGCCCGTGGCTCTCGTACGGCAATCACGCCGGCTCGGCGTTGCCGCTACGCGAAGGGAAGGGGACTGCCTGGGAAGGAGGCGTGCGCGAACCGACGATCGCATGCTGGCCCGGCCAGATCCCGGCCGATACCGAGTGTAAAGAACTGGCCGCGACGATCGACCTGCTGCCTACGGTGGCTTTCCTGACCGGATCGGAGCTTCCCGAGCGCGAGATCGACGGCAAGAACATATGGCCGCTCTTGGCCGGAGAAGAGAAGGCCCGCACGCCGCACGAAGCCTACTACTATTACTGGAATCGCGAGCTGCAAGCGGTCCGCAGCGGCCCCTGGAAACTGCACTTCCCGCACGACTACCGCACGCTGGCCGGCGAGCCGGGGCACGACGGCAAACCTGGTCCCTACAAGACGGCCAAATGCTCGCTCGAGCTTTACAATCTCGACGATGACGTCAGCGAAAGCCACAACGTCATCGCCGATCACCCCGACATCGTCCGCAAACTAGAAGCCCTCGCCAAGCAAGCCCGCGACCAACTCGGCGACACCCTCACCTCCACCCAAGGCACCGAAGTCCGCCCCGCAGGCAAGCTCCAGTAACGCGCCTCCGCGCCTCCGCGGTAAAAAGGCCTTAAGCCAGTATCCCTTCCACCACCTTGCCGTGGACATCGGTCAGGCGGTAGCGGCGGCCTTGGAATTTGTAGGTCAGGCGTTCGTGGTCGATGCCCAGCAAGTGCAGCATCGTGGCGTGGAGATCGTGGATGTGCAGGCCGTCGAGCGTGATGTTGTAACCGAACTCGTCGGTCTGGCCGTAAACGCTGCCAGCTTTCACACCGCCACCGGCTAGCCACATGCTGAAGCAGCGCGGATGGTGGTCGCGGCCGAAGTTGGTTTGGATCTTGCCTTGGCAATAATTGGTGCGGCCGAACTCACCGCCCCACACGACCAGCGTATCGTCGAGCAAACCACACCGCTTCAGATCTTTGACCAGCGCCGCGGCCGGTTGATCGGTCTCTTTGCAGATCTTCGGCAGTGCGCCGGGCAAGCCGCCGTGATGGTCCCAGTCTTGATGGTAGAGCTGGATGAACCGCACGCCGCGTTCGGCCAGCCGCCGGGCGAGCAAACAGTTGGCTGCGAAAGTGCCCGGCTTTTGGACATCGGGGCCGTAGCTGTCGAGCACCTCGGGCGTTTCGCTTGAAAAATCGGTCGCGTCGGGAACGCTCCGCTGCATCGCGTAAGCCATCTCATAATGTTCGATGCGGTTTTGGATCTCCGCATCGGGCGTCTGCGTGAGCTGATGCTCGTGCAACTGTCGCAAGCGATCGAGCAGCTTTCGCCGGCTCTGATCGTCGACGCCGCTGGGATTGCCCAAGTAGAGCACTGGGTCCTTGGCCGCGCGGAACAAGACGCCTTGATGACGCGTTGGCAAAAAGCCGCTGCCCCACAGATGCGCTCCCAGCGGCTGGCCACCTTTGTCTTTGGTGATCAGCACGACGAACGAAGGCAAGTCGGCCGTCTCTTGTCCCAGCCCGTAACTCAGCCACGCTCCCATGCTCGGCCGTCCGGCGATCTGCGTGCCGGTCTGCAGGAAGGTCACACCAGGTCCGTGGTTGATCGCTTCGGTGTACATCGAATTGATCACGCACAGATCGTCGGCGATGCCGGCCGTGTGCGGCAACAATTCGCTGAACCACGCGCCGCCCGAGCCGTGCTGCGTGAACTTGAACGGCGAGCCCACCAGCGGGATCGAGGACTGATTGCCCGACATGCCGGTCAATCGCTGACCGCCGCGGACCGAATCGGGCAACTGCTCACCGTTGCGCTCGTTCAGCAGCGGCTTGTAGTCGAACAGATCGAGCTGCGAAGGACCGCCCGACATGAACAGATAGATGACGCGTTTGGCCCGAGGGGTGAAATGCGGCTTGCCCAGCACGCCGCGATCCAAGTGCGCTGGCTCCGCCGTTTCCGCCGCACCGCAATCGCGGGCCAGCATGTCGGCCAGCGCCACCCCGCCCAGCCCAAGGCCGGTCTGAGTCAGAAAACTGCGACGCGATGTCAGTGGCGTTTCGACCATCTTTCTAACTTCTTCGCAAAGGGAATTCACCACAAAGACACAAAGACACGAAGCTCAAAACGGGCTTTCTTCGTGCCTTTGTGTCTTAGTGGTTAATCAGCGTCTCACGACGCACAGATCGTGGTTCAGCAACGCTTGAGCCAGCACGGTAGCGGCGGCGACCGCCGGGGCGGGGAGCGATTCATCGCGCGGCGCGTTGCCTACTTTCAACAACTCAGCCGCTTGCTCCGGATGCTCGGCAAAATGCTCGAGCTGTTCTTGGTAAAGCTGCGACAAAATCTCGACTTCCTGCTCGTCGGCCGAACGGCTCAAGCAGCGAAGCATGCCGGCCTGGATCATCTTCGGCACATCGCCCTGACAATCGCGGTAGAGCGACTGGCCGAGCACGCGAGCGGCTTCGACGTACTGGACGCCGTTGAGCAGGATCAGCGCTTGCAGCGGCGAATCGGTGCGCTCGCGCTTGGCGATGCAGACGGCTCGCCGCGGCGCATCGAAGGCAATCATCGCTGGCGGCGGGCCGGTGCGACGCCAGTTCGTGTAGAGGCTGCGGCGATAAACGCCGTCCCCCTCGGAAGCCTTGGCCGGCTTAAACGCTTCGCTCATCTCGTAAGGATTCACCGGCGGGCCGCCGCTAGTCAGTTTCAGCAGCCCCGCAGCGGCCAGCGCGTTATCGCGAATCATCTCCGCCGGCAAGCGAAAGCGGGCTCCACGGGCGAGCAAATCGTTGTCAGGATCGTCGGCCATCAGCGACGGATCGGCCCAGCTGCGTTGGCGATACGTCTCGCTCATGACGATTGTCTTCACCAGCTGCTTGGTATCCCAGCCGCTATCGATGAAGCGCACTGCGAGCCAGTCGAGCACTTCGGGATAAACGGGGCGCGCCCCCTGGCTGCCGAAGTCTTCAGAGGTCTTTACCAGGCCGCGGCCGAAGAGCCCTTGCCAGATGCGGTTCACGGCCACGCGGGCAGTCAGCGGATGCGATCGATCGGTCAGCCAGCGAGCCAGGCCAAGGCGGTTTGCCGGCGCTCCTTCGGGCATCGGCAGGAGCCACGTCGGCGCGGCCGGCGACACCTCTTCGCGGCGCTGGTCGTACTGGCCGCGAGCAAGCACATACGCTTGCTTGGCCGGGCTCAGCTCGCGCATGACCATGATCTCTTTGACTGTATCGGCCACCGCTTCATAAGCAGCTCGCGCGGCCTCGAGCGCCGCCAGGTGCTCGTGCCACGAGCTGTCGAATGCGCCGAGATAATAATCGAATACCAGCGCCCGCTGCTCAGCGGTCCACTGCTCGCCTGAGCCGAGCAACGCGATCGCGGCTGCCTCGTCGGCCAGCCCCAGCGCCTCGAGCCCGCTCAAGCGGCGCGAGTACACGCGGAGCTCGTCGATCTTGCCACCTTTGAAGCCGCGATCTCGGAAGCGTTCGCCCAGCGCGATATTGTC
>JBQCEI010000044.1:0-5044 GCA_051960375.1 Aureliella sp.
ACAAGATCGAAGTCAAGCGCCGCAGCGTCGTTCGTCGCGCCAAGCTGTACTTCCTCCGCGAACGCAGCGGCAAGTCAGTCCGTTTGACCGAACGCCGCGGCTAAGAGCCTGCTGAATGAGTTAGCAATCAGCCGGCACGCGTTAGCGTCCGGTTGCTTGCTGCAAGCCGCCGGCTAACATCCGGCGGCTGATGATCGATGCACCGACATCGACTTTTCGACAGGCTGCTCAGAACCGGACCATCAAAGCTGCGTTGAAGCCACGCTTCTCAAGCAGCTCGATTTCAGATCGGTTCGTCCACTTGAAGGGCCCTGCGCGATGTTTCGTCAGCTCTGGGCGAACATTACCGACCGCTTGCGAGGCCTCTCTGTAGCCGCCCTCCTCGGTAATCGACTGAGCGGCCTTGGACTGCGCACGCCCGAGCGGCTGGGTTATCGAGGCGAGCAGGAGGCGGCCCGGTATCTCGAGCGGCTCGGCTACCGCATTCTCGCTCGCGGTCATCGCCAGCGCCTCGGCGAAATCGACCTGGTCGCCCTCGACGGTCAGACGCTCGTGTTCGTCGAAGTCAAAACTTGGCGGCGAGGCGACGTGGGCGATCCCTCAGAAGCGGTCGACGAGCGCAAACAAGAACGGCTGACGCGAGCGGCGCTGGTGTATCTGAAAAGGCGAGGCTTGCTAGAACATCCCGCGCGATTCGACGTCGTATCGATCGTGTGGCAAGACGCCCAGTCGCAGCCGCAGATCCGTCACTTTATCAACGCCTTCGAGGCGGTAGGCAAATGGCAGATGTATCGTTGACCGGTCGCCGCGGCGCGGTCGTGTTGCTCAGCGGCGGTCTCGATTCCTCGACCGTGCTGGCGATCGCGCAGAGCGAAGGCTACGACGTCTCGGCGATCAGCTTCCGGTACGGCCAGCGCCATCAGATGGAACTGGCGTGTGCGGAGAAAATCGCCAGCCGCGCCCAAGTCGCCCGGCACGTCATCATCGATATCGACCTGTCGCAGTTCGGCGGTTCGGCGCTGACCGCCGCGCTGCCGGTGCCCAAACATCAGTCGGTCGACGACATCGGTGGCGACATACCGATCACCTACGTGCCGGCTCGCAATACGGTATTTCTATCGCTGGCGTTGGCATACGCCGAGAGCATCGGGGCTCGCGACATCTTCATCGGCGTCAACGCCCTCGATTACAGCGGTTATCCCGATTGCCGTCCGGAGTTCATCCGCTGCTTTGAAGAGCTGGCCAACCTCGGCACCAAAGCGGGCGTCAGCGGCGAGCGCTTTCACATCCATGCGCCGCTGATCCAAATGACCAAGGCCGAGATCATCGGCTGGGGCCGCCGCCTCGGAGTCGACTACAGCTTGACGACCAGCTGCTACGATCCGGCTGCCGACGGCAGCGCCTGCGGCCACTGCGACGCCTGCCTGCTGCGCCTGCGCGGCTTTGCCCAAAACCAAATCGTCGACCCAGCTGCGTATGCCAAATGAGCCAACGCGCATGTTTTGAAGTTGCGAGTTTGCGTTTTTCTGTGTGGCACTGGCTATGCCAGTGTCTTTTTTTTCGAAGTCTATTGCATTCATGAGCGACGGCCGCTCTCCGATGGCAGACTATGTTGCAAACCTTTTCCGTGGAGGTTGGATTGGCACTGGAACGCTACCTGGCCTTCTAGCGCTTCAAACTTCGAAGTAGCAGACACTGGCATAGCCAGTGCCACACCGAGAAATGCGCTGGCTTCAAAACCCGTAAACGAACCCGCCAGGGAGGCCTACAATCCATTGGAGACGTGCGTTTTCTGCGGAGCTACACACCTCGAAATGAAGACACTGGCAGAGCCAGTGCCACACGGCGCGGTAAAATCATTAGGATGACAAGCTCAGACCGCATCAACGCCGTGGGACGCGGGGCCCAGATCAGCCCGCCCAATCGCTTCCAGCGCATCCACGTCGAAGATGCGTTCGAGCAAGTCGAGCACGACGAAGACTTTCTGCACGATCACCGGGCGCCGCGCACCGAATACTACGTCGATGATTCGCAGTCGATCATCACACAAAACGACAGCCCCGACATTCCGTTCAATTACAGCCTGAACGCCTATCGCGGCTGTTCGCACGGCTGCGCCTACTGCTACGCTCGGCCGACGCACGAATACCTCGGGCTCTCGGCCGGCTTGGACTTTGAAACGAAGATCTTCGTCAAGGAGCGAGCACCGGAGCTGCTCAGAGAATTTCTCTCGCGGCCGCGGTGGAAACCTGAGTCGATCACGATGTCGGGTGTGACCGATTGCTACCAGCCGGCCGAGCGTCATTTTCAGCTGACGCGCCGCTGCCTGGAAGTTGCGCTCGAAGCGCGGCAGCCGATCGTGATCGTCACCAAAAACGCTCTCGTCACCCGCGACCTCGACATCCTGAAACCGATGGCCGAGCTGCGCTTGGTGGCGGTCGCCCTGAGCATCACTTCGCTCGACCAGGCTCTCACGCGCGTGCTCGAACCGCGGACCAGCGCGCCGGCTGCGCGGCTGCGAGCGGTCTCGGAATTGTCCGCTGCCGGCGTGCCGGTCATGGTAATGATGTCGCCGCTGATTCCCGGGCTAACCGACGACGAGATGTCGGCCATTCTCGCCACAGCCGCCGAGCATGGTGCGATGTCGGCCGCTTATACGATGCTGCGATTGCCCCTGACGGTGCGGCCGATCTTCCTCGACTGGCTCGAGCAGCACGCGCCGGCCAAGAAGCAGCGCATCGAAAACCTGCTGCGTTCGATTCGCGGCGGCAACCTCAATGACGCCCAGTTCGGCACGCGCATGAGCGGCACCGGCATCATGGCCGATCAGATCAGCACGCTGTTCGCCATGCTGAAAAAGAAACACGGCCTCGATCGGCGGCTGCCCGAGCTCGATACCAGCCTCTTCCAACCGCCAGCCGACGCCAACGGACAGATGCGGCTGTTTTAATCCTCCGCTCTCTCCGCGCCTCCGCGGTAAAAAGACCCTTGCCTTGACCAGGTGCACGTCTGAATCGACAATCATTGAGGCTATTCCAGATCAGGCTCGTATCCTTCGCATTTGAGACAGTTCACGATTCATGAGCAATCCATCGACGGCCGCTGTGCAGGTTCCCGATCCGAGCGGGCGATTCGGGAAGTTTGGCGGGCGGTTCGTGCCCGAAACCCTCACGCGAGCGCTAACCGAACTGGAAGCCGAGTACAACGCAGCCAAGCGCGATCCGCAGTTCCAAGCCGAACTAGACGATCTGCTCAAGCGATTTGTCGGCCGCCCTTCGCCGCTCTATCACGCCAAGCGTCTGAGCGAACTGGCCGGCGGAGCCAGGATCTGGCTGAAGCGCGAGGATCTCAATCACACCGGCGCGCACAAGATCAACAACACGATCGGGCAAGCCCTGCTGACGTTGCGGATGGGCAAGACGCGGGTCATCGCCGAAACCGGAGCGGGCCAGCACGGAGTTGCCACCGCCACGGCGTGCGCTCACTTCGGATTGCCGTGCGTCGTCTACATGGGCGCCGAGGACGTGCGGCGACAGAAGCCCAACGTCTTCAGCATGCGGCTGATGGGCGCCGAGGTGCGGTCGGTAACGAGCGGTTCGCAAACTTTGCGCGATGCGGTCAACGAAGCGATGCGCGACTGGATGGCCTCGGTCGAAACGACCCACTACATCATCGGCTCGGTAATCGGGCCTCATCCGTTCCCGATGATGGTTCGCGATTTTCAGTCGGTCATCGGCCGCGAAGCTCGGGCCCAGTGCCTCGAGACGTTCAATCGCTTGCCCGACACGGTCGTCGCCTGCGTCGGCGGCGGCTCCAATGCGGCCGGCATGTTCTATCCGTTCGTCGAAGACAGCGAAGTGAAGCTGATCGGCGTCGAAGCCGGCGGGCGTTCGAGCCAGCCGGGCGATCATGCGTCGCCGCTCTCGTACGGCGCGCCAGGTGTGCTTCACGGCAGCTACAGCTACGTCATGCAAGACGCCGACGGCCAGACCTCCGACGTGCATTCGATTTCGGCGGGTCTCGATTATCCGGGCGTCGGCCCCGAGCACAGCTACTGGAAAGACTCGGGCCGCGTCGATTATATTTTCTGCCGCGATGACGAAGCCTTGGGCACGTTCGACAAGCTGGCTCGCAACGAAGGCATTCTCCCGGCTCTGGAATCGTGCCACGCGCTGGCCAAGGCTCTGGAAATCGCCGCCACGATGCGCCCCGATCAAAACCTGCTGGTATGCCTCAGCGGACGCGGCGACAAAGACGCTGCCGAAATCGCACGGCTCAAGGGCGTCGACATGTAAAGCGAGCCCCGGCTGGGGTCGCTGATCCTCTTTCGCTTCTCCACTTCCCACCCCACGAGCACTCTCCACACGCATGTCAGCCATCGACCGGCGATTCGCCGAACTGAAACAGTCGGGCCGCAAAGCCTTCATCCCGTTCATCACTGCCGGCGATCCTTCGATCCGCATGACCGCGCGACTGCTCGAGTGCCTCGACAAGGCGGGCTCGGCCATCGGTGAAGTCGGCATTCCCTACAGCGACCCGAGCGCCGACGGTCCGGTGATTCAAGCGTCGTACACGCGAGCCCTCCGCGCGGGCGTCAAGCTGGACGACATCTTCGACTGCGTGCGCACGGTCAAGCCCAAGCTGTCGATGCCGCTGGTGACGATGGTCAGCTACGCGATCATCCATCGCCGCGGCCCCGAGCGTTTCATCGCCGACGCCAAAGCAGCGGGTTTCGCCGGGGCGATCGTGCCCGACTTGCTGGTCGAAGAAGCGGCCGACGTGCGCAAGCTGTGCGACAAAGAAGATTTCAGCTTGATCCAGCTGGTGACGCCGACGACGCCGCGCGAGCGGATGTTACAAATCGCGGAAAGCTCGAGCGGCTTTATCTACTTCGTGTCGATCACCGGCATCACCGGCGAACGCAGCGAGTTGCCGCCAGGCCTGCTCGACCAGGTTGCTTGGCTCCGCGAGCGCACGCAGGTGCCGATCTGCATCGGCTTTGGCATCAGCCGCCCCGAGCATGCTCGGCTGCTCGGGCCAGTGG
>JBQCEI010000045.1:0-4513 GCA_051960375.1 Aureliella sp.
ACGGCCCGCGTGGCGTGCGCCTCGCGGATGAGCTTCAAGCATCGCTCTTGCCACATCCCGAGTCCCGACATGCCGGAGACCAGCCGCGAGCCGGTGGTCGACCAGATCTTGCGCCCATCGAGGCCAAGTTGTTCGGCCGTTTGCACCAGGCGGTGCACCACCGCCGTCTTGCCCACGCCTGCCGGGCCGACGAGCAACACGCTCTGCGGCAGTTGGCCGATGAGATACTCAGCGACTTCGGCCGCTTGCTTGTCGCGGCCAAAGACCGGCTCGAGTTCGGCTCGCGTCAAGTCGCTGGCGGCGCTCCGCAGCGTGGCCGTCTGTTTGCGAAGTTTCTGTTCGGCCTTTTGCGGCGAAGCCTGACCGCGGCGAGCGAGCGAAACGTCGAGCGCCAGAGTGCGGTAGCTGAACGAGCGCTGAAAGAATCGATGCCGCACGTCCCACAGATCGTAGCGCTCTCCCAGCCGCAACACTGCGACGCGGATCTGCTCGACGACCAGTTCGGGCGTCATGTCGGCCAAATTGCCAAACAGGTCGCAGCGAACTGCGGGCACTTTTACCACGCACATGCCGTCGGGCAGTTCCCAGCGAAACGTCTGGAGCTGGATCTCCAGCGGCTCGCGCCAAGCTTGATCGCGGCTGGGTGGGAGAAGCTCGATCGACGTCTGCGAAGCTTCAGGCAGCGACGTCAGTTGATCGTCCATGAACCATTTGCGAGGCGCGGCCTCAGCCAGCTCGCGCAGCGCCTTGGCTCGCAGCTTCCCTTCGACCTCATGCCAATCGCGGCCGACGACCTTCGAACGCCACGGCGAGAGCAGCCGAGCGCTTAAGAACTGGCCACCGATCGACTCTACCTGAACCACCAGCGTCGTTTGAATCGAATCTTGCATCGATGGATTTTAGCAGGTTTTCAGACCGCATTTTTAACCGCGGAGACGCGGAGAGCGCGGAGAAAAGAAAAGGAACCACCAAGACACTAAGACACGAAGAGGAGATAAGGAAAAAGCCAGCGGCAACTCGAGGTTACCGCTGGCTTTGGGTGGAAGTTCAGCGAGGTTGTCGCGCGGCTTGCGGGCTTAGGCGACTTCCCAGCCTTTGCGATACTCTTTGTTGATCAGCTTGTCGGCTTCCGGGGCGTTGGTCGCCTTGAGGTTCACAGCGTCCCACTCGAGTTTCTTGCCCAAGCGATAAGCGACCGTGCCCAGCAGCACCGTCTCGGTCAGGCCGCCGGAGTACTGGAAGTTGCAGGTGGTCGGCGAACCGTCGCGGCATGCCTTGAGCCATTCTTTGTGATGGCCGATCGAGCGCGGAATGGTCGGCTCGGGTGGCCGGGCGTCTTTGAACTGGTCGGCCGGGAACAAGCGGTACGAGCTGTAATCGGCGAACATCATTCCCTTGCTGCCGACAAACATCACGCCCGAATTGGGCACGCGCTGCTTGAGCACCGACTTGGGAGTCATGTTGCCGTCGTACCAGGTCATCTTCACCGGCGGCCGCGAGCCGTTTTCCGGGAACTGGTAGCGCACGATGAGGCCTTCCGGGCAGGTTTCCGGATGCACTTCGGGACCTTCCGTTTCGATCGTCTTGGGGTGCGTCAGATTGAGCGCCCAGAACGGGAGGTCCATGTAGTGGCAACCCATGTCGCCGAGCGTGCCGGTGCCGAAAGCCCACCAGCGGCGCCACTGAGCCGGATGGTAGCGGCCTTTGGCGTAGGGACGAACCGGAGCTGGGCCCAGCCACAGGTCCCAGTCGAGGTACTCGGGCGGTGCTTCGGTTTCGGTCGGCAGATCGCCGCCGCCCCAGCCCTTGCCGACCCAGACGTGTACTTCATCGACGTCGCCAATCATGCCCGCTTGGATCATCTCGACGACGCGGCGATAGTTGTCGCCGGCGTGGATTTGAGTGCCGAGCTGCGTGGCTACTCCTTTTTCCTTGGCAACCTTGGCGATCAGCCGCGCTTCACCGACGGTGTGCGTCAGCGGCTTTTCGCAGTAGACGTGCTTGCCAGCCCGCAGCGCGCGGATGGTCGCCGGTGCGTGATGGTGGTCGGCGGTCGCTACGACCACGGCGTCGATCTTGTCCCCTTCCTTGTCGATCAATTCGCGATAGTCGCGATACGGGCGAGCCGACTTGAATTCGGCCAGACGCTGATCGAGATAGTTCTTGTCGACGTCGCACAGGGCCACGATGTTCTCGTGCTCGACTCCGCGAATGTCGTCCAGAGCGCGATTGGCCGTGCCGATGCAAGCCAGATTCAGTTTCTCGTTGGGCGACTTCGACTGGGCGCGAGCCGAACTGGTCCAGTAACCGACCGATCCGACTGCCACAGCAGCACCCGCCGCTTGCAACACTTGCCGACGATTCGGCGCGTATACGTTCTTACTCATGAGCCTCACCTTCAAATCTTCGAGCAAACGACGAATGCCAGGGCATCCGCATGGAAAGACAATTTGGCGTTAGATACCGGGTGCCGGTGCGATAACGCTAGCCCATATGCTAATCGGTCGAACTTGGGCGGGGCAACTACCTGGAGGGCTCCTTCGGTAGTGCTCCAGCCGCTCTCGAGGATCTACAGGCGGAAAAATTTCCTGTACTTCCACATCTTTTTTAACGCAGACACGCAGAGTGAGAAGACGCAGAGGCGCAGAGACCTCTGCGTACTCCGCGTCTTCTCACTCTGCGTCTCTGCGTTAAAAGAAAGTGCGAACAAGCTTATCGGCGGCGTTTGCGTTTGGTGGAGCGCTTCTTGGGAGAGGGGCGAAGTTCGGCGGGGGCTTGGATGAACCAGAGGAGCAGGCCGGCGCCACCGGTTGCTAGCAGCGGCCAGGCGATCGGGATCGCGGTCGAGTCAAAGTGAGCTTGATGAGCCTCGTAATCCCAGTCGTGCACATGCGAGCCCTGCGCGTACGGACCTTCCGGCGCCGCGGAGCCGGGCGGTAACTGCGGCGGCTCGCCCTCGGCAGGCGGCATCTGGACGTTCGTATAGTCGGTCGGCGTTGACCCGAGCGGCGGGATTGTGGTAGAGCTCTCGCTGCCAGTGGACGGGGAGTCGCCCTGAAGCAGCAATCCCCACTGGCTGCTCACTTGGACATGCGTCGTCTGCGTAGCCGCGGCGGCCAGCGCCAACGTGATGGCGGTGATGAACAGCAACAAGCCGATCAGGCGGATGTGTGACATAGGCAGACGCTTGGGACTTGGAACGCTCCGGCGAGGGCACTGCGTGCAAAGAACGCTCTTTTGCCTGACGGGGCAGCTTGGTAGATTGGCGCCGATTCGCATGCGTCGCACAGGTGGTGCAGCGAAGGCTGATTGGTAATGCACGCTTCTTCAAGCGCTGGGGACTGGGGTCAGTCGGCACTGAAACGAGGACGATGCGTTATCCGATGCGTGTAGGTCAAGCCGAATTTTGCAAAGCCGCGATCGGTGGAGCGGCGAGGAGTTTATTTCAGATGCGATTCGAAATCACGGCAGTCCGAGCGTGGAACCTGCTCCTGTGCACAGTTGTCTGCATGGCTGCATCGCTCGATCCGTGCGTCGGGCACGCGCAAGAGTGGGCTCGCAAGATGTTCGAGACGACGCAGCACGACTTCGGAGTGGTGCCGCGCGGTTCGAAGACCGCATTCGAGTTCAAGCTGAAGAACACTTACAAGGAAAACGTGCATATCGCCTCGGCTCGCAGCAGCTGTGCTTGCACCGCGCCGAAGATCCTCAAGTCGGATCTGAAGACTTACGAGGAAGGCGCCATTATCGCCGAACTCAATACGCAAGCGTTCGTCGGTCAGCGCTCGGCCGTGGTCACCGTCGTGATCGATCGTCCGTTTTACGCCGAAGTGCAGCTGCTCGTGAAAGGCAACATTCGCTCCGACATCGTGATGGAGCCGGGCGAAGTGCGTTTCGGCGAAGTCGAACTCGGAGCGAGCAAGTCGGCCGATGTGAAGGTTTCCTACGAGGGCACGACCAACCGCGACTGGCAGATCACCGACGTGCGCAGCACCAATCAGAATCTCTCGGTCAGGCTCAATCCGCAGCGCGATGCCGCCGGCCGCACCACGTACGTCATGACGGTGAAACTGAAAGAAACCGCCGAACCCGGTGAACTGAATGATGAGATCCAGATCGTCACCAACGAACGGCAGTACAACGAAGTGACCCTGCCGATCCGCGCTTCGGTGATGCCCGCGCTGTCGATCGCGCCGCAGTCGATCGAGCTGGGCAGCCTCAAGCCGGGCACCAAAGCCAAGCATCGCTTGGTGGTCAAAGCCAAGGAGCCGTTTGAGATCAGCAAGATTAACTGCGAGGACGATCGGTTCGCGTTCACCATTCCCGAAGGCAAAAAGCCAGTGCACATCATTCCGCTGGAATTCAGCGCCGGGGATTCGATCGGCGCCTTCAAACGCACGATCACCGTTACCTCGTCCTTGCTCGACGGAGCTTCGGCCAGCGTGCTTGTGACCGGCAATATTGCCCAGTAGTGTCAGTGTTCAGTTTTACCGCGGAGGCGCGGAGAGCGCGG
>JBQCEI010000046.1:0-6010 GCA_051960375.1 Aureliella sp.
GCCCCCACGGGGGGCGTGGGGTACAAATTACACGTCACGGGGGCCTCATTTTAATCGTCTCTCCCCTCGCCCCCTTGCGGGGTTAGGGGCCGGGGGTGAGGGGTCTTCGACTCGAGCGAATTAAAGCCGCGACACACTATTCTTTTCTTTTCCATCACAGCCCGCCATCTGCCATAATGCAGTTCGACGGTTCAATGGCTGGCGCGCACATGCTTGATGGAAGTATTCAACATGAACCATCCTCTTGTCCGGCAGAGCATCGCGACCATCGCAGCGGTGGTCTTATCGATCGGTATCTTCCATGCGCGGTTCATCGGTGCCGAAGAACCCGAGGTAAAAAAAACACTCAGCCAGCGCATCGATCACTTCATCGACGAAGGACTCAAGGCCGAAGGGGTTGAGCCGGCCGAGCTATGCGACGATGCAACCTTCCTGCGCCGCGTGTCGCTCGACCTGACCGGCCGCAATCCGACTTCGGGTGAAGCCGTCGCATTTCTGCGCGACGAGCGCCCCGATAAGCGAGCTGCTTTGATCGATCGCTTGCTGGAATCGCCCACCTGCGCGGTGCACCTCGCCGATGTCTGGTCGGCGTGGCTTCTGCCCGAGATGCAGACGATCGGCATTCCAGATGGCCGCGAAGGTTTGCATACGTGGCTGCGCAATCGCTTTGCCAACAACCTCCGCTACGACCGCCTGGTGGCCGACTTGCTGGTCGCCAGCGGTTCGACCGAGTCGGGTGCCGGGGCGTTCTTCATTTCGCTCGAAGGGAAGCCCGAGAAGATCGCCGCCAAAACCGCGAGAGTCTTTCTGGGCGTGCAGCTCGACTGCGCCGAGTGTCACGATCACCCGTTTGATCATTGGAAGCAGCGCGACTTCTGGGGCTTTGCCGCTTACTTTGCCCGCTTGTCAGCCGAGCCCATGGCCGCGCCGGGACGAGCGCCGGCGGTGGTCGAGCGGAACGAAGGGGAAGTGACGCTGCCGAACACCGATGAAGTCGTCGCGCCGCGTCCGCTCGTGGCGACGGGACTTAGCGGTTTGGAAAGCGGCACGCGCCGCCAGCAACTGACGCTGTGGCTGACCGCTCGCGAGAATCCGTACTTGGCTCGAGCCGCTGTGAATCGTTGCTGGAGCATCCTGTTCGGCCGCGGCTTGATCGAACCGATCGACGACATGCGCTCGATCGAATCAGCCTCGCATCCCGCGCTGCTCGCCGAGCTCTCGCATGAGTTTGCTGCCGGCGGTTTTGATTTGCGAGGACTCTTGCGAGCGATCGCCAATACGCGAGCCTACCAGCGAAGCTCGGGGCCGAGCGATGCCAGCGCAGCCGACGCAGCCAGCTACGCCTCGATGCCCGTCAAGCCGCTGACGTCGACGCAACTGGCCGCTTGTCTGCAGCAGGTCGCTCGTGAAGTCACCGGCGAGGCGGCGCAGCGGCAAACCGATTTCCTAGCTCAGCAACTGGGCAAGCTGCGCGGCGACTCGAGCCAGGCGACGCTCGGCATCGTGCAAGCGCTCGTAACTCTCCATAGCAACCAGTTGGCGAAGGTGCATGCGCAGAACCAAAGCCGCCTGCTGCAAGCGCTCACCGCTCCGCATTTGAACGACGAGCAACGCATCAAATGGCTCTTCCTCAGCACGCTCTGCCGCCCGCCGCGGCCCGAAGAAGTCGAAGCGATTTTGCAGATGCGCGACGAAGAGAAGCGAGACGAAGAGAAGAGCGACGCGTTGCCCGATGCGAAACCGGCCGAATCAAGCAGCAAACCGGTTGCGATTCCAGCCTGGCAAGCCGATCTCTTGTGGGCGCTGGTCAACAGCACCGAATTTGCCATGACGCCCTGAGACCTTTGTGTCTTTGTGTCTTGGTGGTTCTCAAAGAATTCACCACGAAGACACCAAGACACCAAGAACGTCGTTCAATAAAAAAGGCGAAGCCGATCAAAGACCGGCCTCGCCTCGCACGGGGGGTGAGAAAGCTGTGGAGCTTTCGGGGCGATTCCTACGCCCACTAACACCATAGGTTTTTACCCAGCAAGACCGAGCGAAACATCATCGCTTCTGATGCGCCGCGAGGTTTTGGACGCAACGGCAGGCGAGGCTGTAGCGGTCGTAGCGAATGTTGCGGCAGCCCGCGTATAGACTTCTTCTCTCCCCTCGCCCCGCTTCGGGGAGAGGGGCCGGGGGTGAGGGGTCTTCTTGAAGCAGCGCTAATTATTTGCCAGCAGCCACACAGTAACGAATGAACTGAAGAGTCAGTTGCGTTTTACTTGGCCACCTTCGAGCGCAAGCGGCCGTGCATGTCGGCTTGCCAGATGCGCCGCGAGGGGAATTCCATCGCCGTGAGCCAACCGCCGCCGTAACAATAGGTATCCAGACACACCAGGTGCGGCACGGTAAAGATTTCGCCGGCTCGGTCGTGCGTATGTCCGACCACGGCCAGCTTGCCGCTGACGTGCGGCGCCGGCACCACCTCGGTCAGCTTCTGCCAGCGGAGCACTTGTGAGGGCTGGCGTTGCAGCGGCAAGGAGGGGTGATAATTGGCGTGCACGAAGAACACGTCATCGGCTTCATAGAACGGCAACAGCTTGTTGAAGAAGTTCAAGTGATCGCCGGGGATGACCGACAAGTCTCCGCAGAAGCCATACGACTCGAGCGTCTCGACGCCGCCGAACTGCAGCCAGCGAAACGGCGGAGCCCCGTCGCGGACGACGTCCAGCATCATCTCCTCGTGGTTGCCCATCAGCGGCTTGAGCTCGCAGTGGCGAACGAGCTGGAGCAGGCGGTCGATCACTCCTTTGGCGTCGCGGCCGCGGTCGACGTAATCGCCAAGCGTTACAATACAATCCTCTGGCAACGGTTCTATGGCGTCGAGCAAAGCGTCCAACGCAGTCGCGCAGCCGTGAATGTCGCCGATGGCGATCAGTCTTCCGCTCATAAATTCCTTTAATGCGATTCCCGCTGAAGCCGCTCTTTGACAAACCTTAGCGGAATTTTAGTTACACAAGAAACTCTTGATTTTCACATATATAGAACATGTCTGCAATTCCTGCCGATGGCGAATCGGTCCTTCGCAGCGCCGCCCTTGCTAGCGGTCTAGTCAGCGCTGAAGCGCTCGATTACGCCCAGCGGGTCGCTCGCCACCGCCTTTCCCAGACCGGGCAGCAGGCAGACGAGATCCCCGATCGCTTGCTGGCCGAAGTGCTCATCGAACAGGACATCATCACTCCGTATCAGGCCGATCAACTCTCCGCCGGCCGCACCAAGCTCAACCTCGGCCCCTACATCGTCACCGACTGGATCGCTCAAGGAGGCATGGGACAGGTTTATAAAGCGGTGCATCAAGTGATGGGGCGGATATGCGCGGTGAAAACGCTGCCGCTGGACCGAGCCACCCAGCTGGCGCGCGACAGTTTTGCCCGCGAGATCCGCATGCAGGCAAAGCTTGACTGCCCTTACCTGGTTCGGGCCTTTGACGCCGGTCGCGAGGGAAAAGTTCATTATCTAGTCACCGAATATGTGGCCGGGATGGATCTGCGCCGGCTGGTCAAAACCCGCGGACCGCTGCCGGTGCAGCAGGCGGCGAGCATCATCATGCAAGCGGCCCGAGGGCTCGAGTACGCTCACAGCAAGGGACTCATCCACCGCGACGTCAAACCGGGCAATATCCTCGTGACGCACGAAGGCGAAGCCAAAGTCTCCGACGTCGGGCTGGCGGCCTTCAACCAGGACCTGATCAACGATCCGCGAGCCGGCAAGATCGTCGGCACGGCCGATTATATTTCGCCCGAGCAGATCCGCACGCCGCTGGAGATCGGTCCGGCGGCCGACATCTACTCGCTGGGCTGTACTTTATATTACGCAGTTTGCAGCAAAGTCCCTTTTCCCGGCGGCGATACGCAGTCAAAACTCAGGCGGCATCTGGAAGAGACCCCTTGGCACCCGCGGCGTTTTGTCCCCGACATCCCCGAGGACTTCGTCGACATCATCGCCGACATGATGGAGAAGAATCCTGAGAAGCGGATTCAAACGGCTCGCGAAGTCGCCGCGCGTCTGGAGCCGTGGGCCGGCGACATGACCGGCATGTCGACCGCCCGCCTCAGCCGTTCGCCATGGCTAGCTCCACCGCCACCGCTGGATCACGAAAGCGAAAGCCAATCGGAAGCCCACGACGACCAGCACGCGCAAGAGAGCTGGGCGCCCGGCTCGGGGGTCGCCAGCTTCGGATCGGGCTCGCAGTTTGACGCGGGCGTGCCGCATGCGGGCGGTCGCGAAGTGCTGCCGGCGTTGCACTCGCCCAGTTCCTCGGCGATCTCAGCGCCACACGCGCCTGCTCGTCGCCATGGGATGAGCACCCCGATGCTCGTGTCGCTCGTCCTGGCCATCGCCATCCCGCCCGCCCTCGTCGTCGGCGCCATCCTCGGCTACCTGCTCAGCCGCAATATGTAGTTTTTTTACCGCGGAGACGCAGAGAGCGCGGAGAGAAGAGCATTTCCCCTCCGCGCTCTCCGCGTCCTCCGCGGTAAAAACATCAGGACGGCCACTCGAGCAGCTGTTCGATCTGCGCCGCCGACCCGTCGCGAAGCCAACCGTCGAGCTGGGCCTGCTCTTTGAGCTGCTGGCCGCGAACCGTGGGTACGGCGATGAACTGGCAATCGATCTCGGGCAGCGCCGTCATGTCGCCCCACAGCTTTTCAAATTGCGAGACGGGAAACACATCTTCCTGACCGTTGCCCCAGCGCTTCTTGACATCCTTGAGCGTGATGTAAGTCGGAATGCGGCGACCGAGGTTGCGAACCGCCTTGTCGATCTCCTCCTGGCTGTCGAGCATGCGGCGCGTCAGGCCGAAGACTTCCAGCAAGCGATCGATGTCGATCCACGTCGTCATCGAGTTGTAGAACGAGAGTTTGAACTCCTCCTCTTCGTTGGGCATCGCCAGCCCTTCGACCAGTCGTATGCGTCCGTCGACCTTGGCCAAACCACCGCCGCGATCCTCCAGCCGCCGCGTGATCACTTCAAACGACAAGCAAGCTCCCGAGGCCATGTGCAGTCCCAGCACTACCGGATCGATCGTGGCGCCGAGCGTGTCGATGTTGTGCAGCAGCAAGTAGCGCAGCTGCGGCTGAGCGGCCAGCAGCTCGCGCATCACGCCGCTGCGGAGCAGGTTGGGAATCTCGTACCAGTGGCCGACCGGATGCAAACACTGCTTGGGCAAGTTATCGCGATAGTCGGCCGCTTCGCCGCACGCCGCGGCCCATTGCAAGAGCGCATTGCGGCCGCTCTGACGCATCTTCTCTTGCTGTTCGTCGAGCAACTGCTGCGGCATCTCTTCCCAAGCGAAATGCAAGTCGCGAAGTGTGGGAATCATCCGCAGTCCCACGCTGCGCCCCGGCACGACGGCGACGGCGCCAGCGTAGGGAACTTTGGCCAGCGACTGGCGAATCGGACCTTCGGTTAGATAGCCGGTGGTAAAGAGGTGAGGCGGCAGCTTGCCGAATCGCTTGCCCGTGCGACGGCTCTTGGCCAGATGCACTTCCAGGAATGTGCGATGCACGCCGCCGAACTTGTGGAAGGGATGCAAGGCTTTAACGACGCCCGCGCCTTGGGTCCAACGACTGCCGACGCCGGCGGCCAGCGTGACGACGGCGACGCCGCCGCTGGCGATTACATCTTCGGCCGCTTGGGTCAGCGGACGTGAGCCGCCGCGTCGCGCGTCTTGTATTTCATCGATGCTGACGTCTTCAATCGTCGCTGTCGAAGGCAAGCGATTCTGCGACAGCCCGAGTCGGCCGCTGCGCAGGTCGGCGCGGATCTGCTCGTGCGCGATCGGATCGAAGCCTTGGCTGCGCAGCAGTTCGTCGAGATCTTCACTGTCGCTGACGCTCTTGGCAGGTCCGGGCAGAATGCGGTCGAGCAATCGAGCTGCCAAGTCGCCGCCGCTGGCATCGCGACAGAGCGCTCCGACGCGTTCGAGTTCGCCGCGCGTTTGCGGCGAGAGCTGTTGAATGTTCTCGCG
>JBQCEI010000047.1:0-2563 GCA_051960375.1 Aureliella sp.
GCTCCCATCGGGCAACATCGTGCTGGGCAACTGCCACGCTGAGCAAGCCAACCCGCAAGTGATCGAGATCGACCGCGACAAAAAGGTCGTCTGGAAGTTCCACGATTTCGAGCGCTTCGGCAACGAGCTCACCAACACACAAGTGCTCAGTACCGATGGGACGCCAGTGGTCAGCAAACTGGGCAGCGAGCGATAAGCAGGCTTCAGGCGTCAGGCCTCAGACTTCAGAATGAGTACTCGTACTCGTGGTCTTCCTGACGCCTGATGCCTGATGCCTGACGCCTGCAAGGCTTGCTTGTACTAGCGGCCTTTGCGATACTGAAGCCGGTCGAGAGCCGCAATTTCTTATCTACCTAGAGACGACCGACCATGCAGATTTGGCCTGCCATCGATTTGCTCGGTGGCAAATGTGTACGTTTGCAGCAGGGTGACTACCAGCGCGAAACGGTTTTCGCTGAAGACCCGATCGAAATGGCCCATCGTTGGGTGAAGGCCGGCGCACGCTGTCTGCATTTGGTGGATCTCGACGGCGCCAAGAGCGGCAGCCAGATCAACCAGCCGGCCATTCGCGGGATCGTGGCTGAGACCGGTGTACCCTGTCAGGTTGGCGGCGGCGTGCGCGACGAAGAGACAATTGAAGCCTTGCTCGATCTGGGCCTGGCGCGGGTGATCATCGGCACGCGGGCCCTGCGCGAGCCGGAGTGGTTCGCCGACATGTCCAAAAAATATCCCAAGCAGCTCGTGCTCGGCATCGACGCTCGCGATGGTATGGTGGCGACCGACGGCTGGCTGGAAACCTCGAAGACGCCGGCGATCGAGCTGGCTCAGAAAATCGCTCGCTTGACCGATCAAGTGCCGGCGATCGTCTACACCGACATCGCTCGCGACGGAATGCTCAGCGGGCCGAACTTTGAACAGCTCGAGCAGATGCAGCGGGCTACGCCGATTGCGGTGACTTGCTCCGGCGGCGTCACGACGCTTGAAGATATTGATCGCTTAGTTGCCATGAAGACGCACGCCTGCATCGTCGGGCGAGCGCTTTATGAGGGCCGATTGGAGCTGGCGGAAGTTCTCTCACGAGCGCGGCGAGAAGCGGCCGCCAGTCCACCCTGACGCACGGGCCGGCGGCTCTGAGCGAAGCGCCTTCTCGCACTTTTCGGATCGCTCAGCCGTTCGGCAAAAAGTTGGTTTCCGGCGAGACACACAAGCTGACGTGAGCGGTTCGGTTTCCCCCTGAGAAGGCCGGGAAACGGGCCCGCTGGTCGGCGCAGCGGTGAAAGGTGCACAGTCATGGGCAAGACAGTCACGGTCAGCCAACGTCGCAACATTGCGTTCTGCGGACATGGCTCCTGCGGCAAGACCAGCTTGATCGATTCCTTGCTGGTTGCCACGGGAGCCGTGTCCGGCGAACACAGCGTCGACAACGGTACCAGCGTTTGCGACTTCGACCCGGAAGAAAAACTCCATCACCACACGGTCGAAGCCAAAGTCACCCACTGCGAACATCACGGTTTGCATTTCTCGCTTCTCGATACGCCCGGCTACCCCGACTTCATCGGCCAGACGATCGGGGCTCTGGCCGGAGTCGACTGCGCGGCCGTCTGCATCAACGCCCACTCGGGCATCGAAGTCAACACCCGCCGCGTCTTTCACGCCGCTCGACAAGCCGGCTTGGCCAACGTCCTGGTCATCACGCGGCTGGATAGCGAATCGATCGATTTTCAGGAACTGATCCGCCAGATCATCGACACATTCGGCGACGCCTGCGCTCTGGTGAACGTCCCCGAAGGGCTCGGACCCGACTTGATCGGAGTGATCGATGTGCTCGAAGTGGGCGACCAGGTTGGCTATCCGCTGCTGGATCTCGATCGAGCTCGCGAACACTTGATCGAGTGCCTGGTCGAAGCCGATGAAGACGTGCTGGCTAAGTATCTCGACGGTGAAACGCCATCGCCCGAGGAACTGCGGGGCTTGTTCCCGAAGGCGGTCCTGGCCGGAAGTTTGATTCCGATCTTCTGCGTCTCGAGCAAGCAGCGCGTCGGGCTCGAAGCCCTGCTGACCGGGCTCGGCCAGTGCGCTCCTTCGCCCGATATGTTCTGCCGTCACGGCATCGGACCGGATGGCGAGTCGGTGGAACTGTGCGCCGATTCAAGCGCGCCGCTAGTGGCCCGCGTGTTCGAAACGCACATCGATCCGTTCGTGCAGAAGCTCAGCTATATCCGCGTCTACAGCGGGACGCTGACCAAGGACCAGACGGTGCATATCGCTGGCACGCGCACCAATCTCAAGATGCCGCAGATCCTCGAGATGCAAGGCAATCAAACTTCGCCGATCGACGTTGCCGAAGCGGGCCAGATCGTCGCCGTTGCCAAGCAGACCGAACTGCACACCGGCACGCTGCTGGGCGATGTCGAGCTGCCGCCGATCCCGTTCCCCAAGCCGATGGTCGGGCTGGCCCTGGCGCCGAAGAGCCGAGGCGACGAAAACAAGCTAGCCGCGGCGCTCAACAAGCTGGTCGAAGAAGATGCCACGCTACGACTGGACCGCGACAGCCAGACGAGCG
>JBQCEI010000048.1:0-2390 GCA_051960375.1 Aureliella sp.
CGCGGAGGACGTCGAGGGCGCGGGGGAAGGCGCAGGAAAACGCGGGTGTGGCGTTGCGAGATGGGTCGACCCGGTGTAAACCCTCTATCCAGAGATGCTTAGACGCGAAAACCGAAGCAAAGCATCTGGGAACGAATCTCCGAAAGCTAGAAATCCATGCCTCGTTACAATCCGGCCGAAATCGAACCGAAGTGGCAACGCTACTGGGAAACTGAAAAGACCTTCCGCACCCCCGATCTGCCCGCCGCCGGGAGCGAAAAGCTCTACGTGCTCGACATGTTCCCCTATCCCAGCGGCGAAGGGTTGCATGTCGGCCATCCCGAGGGGTATACCGCCACTGACATTGTCGCTCGCTTTGCGCGCATGCGCGGCAAGACGGTGTTGCATCCGATGGGCTTCGACGCGTTCGGTTTGCCCGCCGAAGAGTACGCCATTCGGCACAACGTACCGCCCCGGGAATCGACCGAGAAGAACATCGCTCAGTTTACGCGCCAGCTCAAGATGCTCGGCTTCAGCTACGACTGGGATCGCTCGCTGGCGACGACCGACGTAGCGTACTTCCGCTGGACGCAGTGGATCTTTTTAGTGCTGTTCGATACCTGGTACGACTCGGCCCAGCGGCGCGGACGCCCGATCAGCGAGCTGCCGATTCCCGCCGAAGTGGCTGCCGAGGGGGAAGCGGCGATCAGCCGCTATCGCGACGAACATCGCTTGGCTTATCAAGACGATGCGCTGGTCAATTGGTGCCCCGCTCTGGGGACGGTGCTGGCCAACGAAGAAGTCATCGACGGCCGCAGCGAACGCGGCGATCACCCCGTGCAGCGCATTCCGCTGCGACAATGGATGCTGCGGATTACCGCTTACGCCGATCGTCTGCTGAGCGACCTCGACGGGCTCGATTGGTCGCCGAGCATCAAAAAACTGCAAGCCGACTGGATCGGGCGCAGCCTCGGAGCTGAGGTCGACTTCTATCTCGGCTCGGCCGATCAGTTCGCTCAGTGGCGCACGAGCCGGAGCACTCAAGGCATGCCCGAGCGTCCCTCCGACGATGCGCTGCGCGTTTATACGACGCGCCCCGATACGCTCTTCGGCGCCACCTACATGGTCATCGCCCCAGAGCATCCGCTCGTGGGCAAGCTGACGGTGTCTTCGCAAAAGCACGCGGTCGACACCTACCGTGAGGCGGCTTCGTTCAAAAGCGACCGCGAGCGCACCGAAGGGGACCGCAAGAAGACCGGCGTCTTCACCGGCTCGTACGCGATCAATCCGCTCACCGAGCAACCGATTCCGATCTGGATCGCCGACTATGTGCTGGCCAGCTATGGCACCGGCGCGATCATGGCGGTGCCGGCGCACGACGAGCGCGATTATGAATTCGCCGAGCAATTCGAACTGAAGATCGTTCCGGTGGTCGATCCGGGCGCCGACGCCCCCAGTCGCGACAAGGTTCTCGAGGGGAGCGTGTGCTTTGCCGAATACGGAACGGCGATCAACTCGGGTCGCTTCAGCGGTCTGAGCACCGCCGAGTGCAAGCAGCAGGTCACCGCTTACTTGAGCGAGAACGGCTTGGGACGCGAAGCGGTCAATTACAAACTGCGCGACTGGCTTTTCAGCCGTCAGCGGTTTTGGGGCGAGCCGTTCCCGATTCTGCACGAGCTCGATGCAGACGGTCAGCCGACTGGAGCGATTCGAGCGGTCGATGCCAGCGAGTTGCCGGTCGATCTGCCCCACTTGGAAGACTACAAACCGCACGGCCGCCCCGAGCCGCCGCTGGCCAAAGCGCCCGATGAGTGGCTGTATGTCGAGCGCGATGGCCGGCGCTACCGTCGCGAGACCAACACGATGCCGCAGTGGGCCGGTTCGTGCTGGTACTTCCTCCGCTTCATCGATCCTCGCAACGATCAGCGTTTCTGCGATCCGGAGAAGGAACGCGCCTGGATGCCGGTCGATCTGTATGTCGGCGGCGCCGAGCATGCGGTGCTGCACTTGCTTTACTCGCGCTTCTGGCACAAGGTGCTCTACGACCGCGGCCACGTCAGCACGCCCGAGCCCTTCCAGAAACTGGTCAACCAAGGAATGATCCTCGGTGAAGTCGAGTACACCTCTTATCGCGACTCGTTCGGCCAGTGGGTCAGCGCCAGCGATGTGCGCCGCGACGAAGAACGCGGTTGGATCAGCAAGGAGACGGGCGAAGTCGTCATGCCGATTGCTGTTCCCGAAACCGATGTGCTCAAGCAAGGCGACGGCTTCGTCTTGAACGATCACGTCGACATCCGCGTCGACAGCCGCGCTTACAAGATGTCCAAGTCGCGCGGCAACGTGGTCAACCCCGACCATGTGGTCAAGGAGTACGGTGCCGATTCGTTGCGGCTGTACGAAATGTTCATGGG
>JBQCEI010000049.1:0-2302 GCA_051960375.1 Aureliella sp.
CCGATGGCCATCACATAATGGTTGCCGCGTCGCAGGAAGAAATCGATGCCTTGCTCAGCCTGGTCAGTGAGCAACTCGACCAGGCGCTCCAATCGAACGTTTCGCCTCTCACCTCTACCAGCGACGCGCAGCCGGTTCCGTCAACAACCGATGCGACGGGTTCAACTGCAATCAGCGGAGCGAGCCCGACCGTCGACGGCGCCGAGCGCCACGATATCGCGTTTATCGACGGCAGTCTGGACGATCTCGCGGGACTGATCAACGAGCTTGGACAGTCGTATGCCGACGGCGGCGAGCTGGAAATCGTCGTGCTCGACAGCCACTCGAGCGGCATCGACCAGATTACGGCCTATCTGGCCGGCGCGGATCACGAGTACGCGTCGATGCACCTGGTCACGCACGGCTCAGCGGGCGGGATCTTGCTGGGCAACACGTGGCTCGATTCATCGTCGCTGCTGACGTATCAAGAAACGCTCTCCACTTGGCAAGACGCGCTGACGGCCGACGCCGACGTGTTGCTGTACGGCTGCCAGGTGGCTTCCACCAGCGACGGAACCGCTTTCGCAGGCGAACTGGCATCGCTGCTGGATGTCGATGTGGCGATGAGCGATGGCCTCACCGGCGCGAGCAATCTCGGCGGCGATTGGGATCTCGAGTACCAGGTCGGCACGCTCGAGTCGCACGCGCTGTCCGATTCCTCCGACCAGTGGCAAAGCGTGTTGGCAACCTTCACGGTCACCAACACCAACGACAGCGGCGCCGGTTCGCTGCGCCAAGCGATTCTCGATGCCAATGCGAATGTGGGCGCCGATACGATCGCGTTTAATATCACTGGCACCGGCGTGCATACGATTAACCTGCTTTCATTGCTACCGACGATCACCGATCAAGTGACGATCGACGCAACGACCGACGACAGCTTCGCTGCTAACGGAAGCAAGCCGGCGATTATCATCGACGGCAACAATTTAGCCGGCGACGGACTTGTGCTGACCTCGACCGCCGATGGCAGCGTGATCCGCGGCTTGGTAATTCGCGACTTCGGCAGCGACGGGATCGAAATCCAGGCCGGCTCGGATAACAACACGATCGCCGGAAATTACATCGGACGCCTCAACGCCAGCGGTACCGATGCAGGTGCCGGTGAAGAGAATGCCTATGCAGGCATACGCGTTCTGGGCGCCAACAACGTCATAGGCGGCACTGGCGCGCTAGACCGCAACGTGCTCTCGGGCAATGGCGGCGGAGTATACATCAGCGGTACATCAGCCACAGGCAACATCCTCAAGAACAACTACATCGGCGTCGACGCAAGCGGTGCAACCGCCTTGGCCAATTCGTATGGTGTCTATATCGATGCAGGAGCTACCTCCAACACGATCGGCTCGGCCGGATACGGCAACGTGATCTCGGGTAACACCAACCAGGGTTTGGTGATCACCGGCTCGACGACCAATAACAACATCATTCAGGCGAACATCATCGGTCTGAATGCTGTGGGCAACGCCGCGATCTCGAATGGTGCATTCGGCGTTTTCATCGACCAGAACGCTTCGGGCACGCTGATCGGTACCGACCTCGACGGCACGAACGACTCGAGTGAAGGCAACGTCATCTCGGGCAACACCGGCTCGTCGGGCAGCACGTCCGGCGGCGGTATTTATCTGTATGCGACCCCGACGAACATCCGCGGCAACATCATCGGCCTCGATAAAACGGGAACGACTGCGATCGCCAACGGCCGCGCCGTTACGACCTCAGCCGGTATCGTCGAAGGAGGCAGCTCCACCAACATCACCATCGGCGGCACCGCGACCGGCGCCGGCAACACGATCGCCGGCAACACGGGTGACGGCATCATCGTCACCAGCGGCACCGGCATCGCCATCGAAGGCAACAACATCTGGGGCAACTCCCAGATGGGCATCGACCTGGCCAACAACGGAGTCACGGCCAACGACGCCGACGATTCCGACAGCGGCGCCAACAACCTGCAAAACTATCCGGTGCTCACCGCCGCTGTGGTCAACGGCAGTCAGATCACGATTACCGGCTCGCTCAACAGCACGTACTTCAAGACCTATCGGATCGAGTTCTTTGCCAACTCGACCAATGACGGAGAAGGGCAGCGCTATCTCGGATACACGACGGTAACCACGCCGATGTCCAGTCCTTACACCGTCAGCTTCTCCGCTACCCTGACCGCCTCGGTCGCGGCTGGCGAGTACATCACCGCCACCGCCACCAGCCCCAGCAGCAGCACTTCGGAATTCTCTTCGAGCTTTCAGGCACGCAGCGCGAC
>JBQCEI010000050.1:0-3221 GCA_051960375.1 Aureliella sp.
GGCCGCCTCGTCGGCCAGCTTCGATTGACGCTCGGCTAGCTCTGCTGCCGCTTGGACTGCAGTAGATTCTTGCATGGCTTCGGCCAGCTCGGTTTGCTGGTCTGCCAGGCCGCCGAGCTGCTCAGCCATCGCCTGCAGGTTGGCTGAGCTCGATTCCAAAGTGGCCGCGCCGCTGCCGCCGAAATGAGCCGCCGCGCGGGCAATGGCGCCAGCCGCCGCGCGTTGGGCTTTGATTCCTTCAGCGAGCTGCTCGGCGTCGACCTTCTCGGCGGCATCGCGCATCGTTTGGCTGACGCGTTGGTCGATCAGCGCTTGCCTCGCTCGTTCCAGCGCCTTGCGAGATGGTTCTGGCGATTGATCCGGCGACCGCTGCAGCTGTTGGTCGATCGTGGCGATCAGCGCGTCGACGTCGCGCGCCAGGCCGAGTTGATTAGAACGCAAGCCGATGCGCTCGGCCTCGGCCTTCCGCGACTCAGGATGCGCGACGCGATCGATTTGAAAACGTTCGGTTTCGGCCCGCAGTTCGTGTTGACGCCTTTCCAGGTCGCTGAACTCCTTTTGCAAGGAGGCCATCGTTTCCGAGGCGGCAACCGAATCGACCAGGCGGCTGAGCTGGCTAGTGACCCGATGTTGGCCCGCGGCCGTCTTGTCCAGTTGCGCCAAGGCTGCCGATCGGTCCGCTTCGCTGGCGGAATCTTCGAGTGCCTTGCGCATCGATTGCTGCGCGCTGTCGAGCGCTTTGAGGGCCGGCTCGATCGATTCGGCATCCAGTCGTTCGATCTCCTCGGTCAGCCGCTCGACTTGTTTGGCCAGCTCGGTATCGTCCAGCGCGTTGCGCTTGAGTTGTTCGCCGAGGGCCTCTAGTTTTTCCAGGATGCTGGTGGGCGAGTGGGCCAGTTGCTGCGCGACCGACTGCTGGAGCTGTCGAGCGCTGGCGAGCGCGTCGAGTTGTTCGGAAGTGACCGTTTCGGCTTCGGAAACGATGTCGCGCGTCCGCTGGACCGCTTGTTCGTTTCGTCGCTGAGCATTCAATAGTTGCCGCAGCGGTTCAAACGTTTTGGCTTGCTCGGCTTGCAAGTGCGCCAAGACCTTCTGACGATCTTCGACTTGCAACGTTTGGGAAACGCTGCGCGTCACTTGCCCGAGGCTGTCGCGGGCTTCGAGATAAACCGTCACCGGCTGACCGGAGGGTAGATGCTCCTCGCCCGGTCGCCACTGGTAGTCAATGTTGGCTTGACGATAGACGGGAGTCGATGCTCCATCGGTTGGCGGCGCCGCACGCGAGGCGTTGTCCTGGTCGGTATCCACGGAGGCTTGTTCTTCGGCAGGCTGCCAAAGTGTTTGCCGATGCGGCTCGCCCACTTCTCCCGATTGCCACACCAACTGAACTTCGGCGAGCTCCAGATCATCGGTCGCTTGCCCGACAATTTCGACGACCGAATCGCGCGTGGCCAGCGAAGGCTCGATCGGAACCAGGTTGACCGTCGGCGGGCGATCGGCAACGACGTGGATCGACCATGTTTTCGGTTCGGTCACTTCCAGGCCATCGTCGGTTTGCAGATGCAGCCGCCAGCGGCGATCGCTGTCGACGACCAGTCCGCCGTCGTTCCCCAGGAAGAGATCGAACGACTGGCGATCGGCCGATAGCGTCGCCGGCCAGGTCGCCGGAGCGGCATCCTCCGGGGCGTTGTCATTTTCGCTCGCCTGCTCGGGTTTGGTGGCCGGCTCGGGCGGCGTTGCGCCGGTGGAGCTGGAGTTGGGCGCCGGAGCGCTGGCAACCGTCTCGGCAACGATGCTTCTCATGCGGCTGCTGTAGCGGCCATGGAAGACGACCTTCGAACCGGAGAGGACCTCGATCCGCTCGCCGACCAGTTCGGTTGCCGGCTGCCGCGAATAGGCAGGGGGCGAGACATGAAACTGATTCTCGAGCAGTTCGGGCAGCTCGGCGACCCGCACTTCGCGCCAAGCGGCGTCTTGATCGTCCCCACCTACGATGCGCACCGAAAAGTCGCTCCGCATGTCGGTGATCGTGGTGAGAGCAACGTGTTCGAGAACGCGCATCGGCTGGCGAATCAGCCGCTTGGGGCCGTCGGGCTGGTCGGGGTTGGCGACCAGGATCTGCAGTTCGACAGCCGTCGGTAGCGGAGGGCGGTTGTCGATCACTTCGACCGGCAGCTCGCTGCCGCTGGCGATCATCGCAGGGAGATTGACCAGTTCCAGTTCGTCGGCATGCGGCCACGGAAGCCCATGCCACGGACGCAGCAGCCGAGCCATGCCTCGGCCGGCGACTTGCGGATACGCTGCGGCCAGCCCGATCGCAATCAGGCTGAGAACCAGCACGGCGATGGCCGCGGTCAAGGTCGGCCGCCAATCGAGATAGCTCCGCCAGTCGATCGCCAACGGCTGGCGATCGGCGGCATGCAAGGCGGCCCGTCGAAAGCTGGCCGAGCCGAACCGCAAGTCGCTCTCGGGCAATTCTTCAATTGCCAGCGTGTTGCTCAAACGGCCGCCGAGTTCAGGGCGACTGCGCTCGATCCACTGAGCCACGCGCACGGGGCTCAAGCGGAATCGCCACGCCGGCGGGAACAGTCGCCAAGCGGCAAAAAAGAGCGCCGCCAGCCAAGTCGCGCTCAGCAACCATCGCAGCCCCTCTTCTTCGACATGCACAAGATAGTCGCCCGCGACCAGCGCGATGGTGACCGCGAGCGCCACGGCTAACCACAAGAGCGCCGAACGCCAGCGATAGAGCTGCACCGCCTGGTCGGCCAGACGCTGCGCGGCTTGGCGCAGCGGCGCGCTGTCCATCTCGTTCGCAGCCGAAGGAGCTGCGTTTCGTTGCGCTTGCTGCGAACTGGTTGCTACCACGCATCCGTCCTTAGTCGGGTCCTTTGGCACCGTCGAGGGTCTTGCTTGATTGTAACGGATTCTGTGCTGCCGGTTTTTTTACCGCGGAGACGCGGAGAGGACCGCGGAGGACGCGGAGAGCGCAGAGAAGAGTTACAGGCCGCCGAAGCGGCGCTGGCGGCGCGAGTAGTCGTCGACCGCTTCCTGCAGTTTCTCTTCGTCGAAGTCGGGCCAGTGCGTCTCGGTGACCCACAGTTCCGCGTAGCTGATTTGCCACAGTAGAAAGTTGCTGATCCGCATCTCGCCACTGGTGCGAATCAGCAGATCCGGCTCGGGCAAGCCGCTGGTGTCCAGTCGCTCGTCCAGATGAGCTTCGT
>JBQCEI010000051.1:0-2665 GCA_051960375.1 Aureliella sp.
TCGCGGCGGGCTCTGCAATTGCTTCCCTGCAGCGGACGCACCGCGGGCGAAGTGCTCCTGCCCGACCGGCGAATCGAAGCGGTGGTGCTGACCGGCGGAACGGAGACCGCGCAGCAGATGCTGGCGATCAATCCCGCGCTGCGACTGTTCGCGGAAACCGGCGGCAAGAACGCGACGATCGTTTCCGCACTGAGCGATCACGACCAGGCGATCAAGAACGTCGTGCATTCGGCCTTTTCGCATGCGGGTCAAAAGTGCAGCGCGACCAGCTTGCTGCTCCTGGAAGAAGAGGTCTATCACGATCCGCGTTTTCGCGACACGTTGATCGACGCAGTTGCCAGCATCCGCGTCGGTTCGGCTTGGGACCTGTCGACCCGGATGGGACCGCTCATTCGGCCGCCGAGCGGCGTGTTGCTCCGCGGCTTAAAGGAACTCGAGGCGGGCGAAGGCTGGGCTCTCATGCCGCGCAACCTCGACGGCAACCCCTGCTTGTACTCACCGGGCATTAAGTGGGATGTGCCACGCGGCGGCTTCACGCATTTGACCGAACTGTTTGGTCCGGTGCTGGCCGTGATGCCCTACCGCCACTTGAGCGGCGCGATCGATCTGGTTCATCAAACCGGCTATGGGCTGACCAGCGGCCTGGAGACGCTCGACGATCGCGAGCGAGCCCAGTGGACCGGCCGTCTCCGCGCAGGCAACCTCTATGTCAATCGCTCGACGACCGGGGCGATCGTTCTCAGACAACCCTTCGGCGGCATGGGCAAGAGCGCCTTTGGGCCGGGCATCAAGGCCGGCGGTCCGAACTACGTCGTGCCGCTGATGGACCATCCGACGGCGATCGAGTGGACGCGGCTGCACACCGCCGAGCCCCCCGCGGCCGAGCGACCCGAGTATGCGCCGCTGGCCGAACTGTGGGACCGGCTGCATGACCAGCATGACAACAGTCCGTATCAACTGCGACAGATGTTTTCAGACACCGAGTGGTCGGCTCTCGAAATGCTGATCGATGACTATGCTCACTTCGCCACAGCCGAGATCGTCGGCAACCATGACAGCGTCCGCTTGATCGGCGAAGACAACATTCGCCGCTACTTGCCGCTGACTCACTTGCGCATTCGAGTCGCCGCGGGCGATCAGCCGCTGAATATCGTGGCCCGCGTCGCAGCGGCCCGCGCGGTAGGCGGGCGAGCGGTCGTCAGCGCCGCTCCCGGCGTCCACGCCGTGCTGCTCGAGCATCTCGAGGAGCTCACGCACGCTTGGGGCGGAGCGATCGAGTTTGTCGAGGAAACCGATGCAGACCTGGTCGCAGCGATCGGTCGCGGGCAAGTCGACCGCCTGCGCTACGCCTCGCCGCAGACCGTCCCGGCTGAAGTGCGAGCCGCCGCCAATGAGGCGTTCGTCTACGTCGCCGACACGCCGGTCTCCGCGCACGGCCGCGTCGAACTCTTGTGGTACGTGCAGGAGCAGAGCCTGTGCATCGACTACCACCGCTACGGCAACCTCGGCGCGCGCAGCGAAGAACCGCGCCGCGAACCTCTCTAAAACCTCCTCTGCGTCTTCTCCGCGTTCTCCGCGCCTCCGCGGTTAAAAACGCGGCACGAGACGCGACGGCGATTGCGCAATTCGTGCGCTAACGGCATGCCTACTTTCCGGGCATCGCCGGCATCTTCATCGTCGCGCCCGAGCTGCCAATAAAATTTTGTGTTTTGCGCAACTTGCTTTCGCTCAACGCTTTGCGATCCACAACTCGGTCGACTCGCAGCTATCCGAAACGCCTGCGGCCCACGGCGTGCATATTGGCCAATTCACAAGCGTGACGCTGAGCCACGCAGAACTGAATCAAACCAATCCATCGCCTAGCGATTGCTTACACGTGCGTTCTCCTTGTGGGGTTGTTGGGGTTTAGTCTCTCACTCGGGTCGGCTTCGGCCGGCTCGAGTGAAGACTCCCGACCCCAAAGAGACGCAGCAGCTCCGGCGGAGCGAACCGCCCAAGTACAAAATTTTCACCGCACCCTACCCTGTCGCTCGGGGGGACAAATACTGCACCTTTGTTTCCCCGAGCGACACCTTCAAATCACCTGCCCGATGGCCGCAGCGCGGCGGCCGAGGGTGGCTTCGACACGCTGTGCATTTCTTCGGCTCCTTCGCTGGGGCAGAAGAATACCCCAATGACCTGCGACGAGTGTCCGCCTCACTCGTCCAGGTCGGGGTGTTTTTCAGGCTTCAGGCTTCAGGCTTCAGGCTAAAGGCTAAAGGCTAAAGGCTAAAGACGGGCGGATTCGATCAGCTGGCTGGCACGCGTTGGCGGCCGGTTTCTTGCGGGGAAACCGCGGGCTAAGCCCGGCGGCTAATTCGTCAGTAGGGGCTGTAAGTGGAGCGCATAAGCTGCAATAATCCCCGAACGATTTCCTCTTCCTGAAGCCTGACCCCTGAAGCCTGACGCCTGCCCATGAAGTTGATCATTGCGATCATCCAGCCCGCCAGGCTCGAGGCGGTCAAACAAGCTCTCACCGAAGTCGAGGTGTTTCGCCTGACGGTGCTCGACTGCCAAGGCTTCGGCCGTCAGAAGGGCCAAGTCGGTGCGTTCCGCGGCCATGAAAGCGCACTGAGTCTGGTGCGCAAAGTTCAGCTGCAAATTGCCGTCAACGACGAGTTCGTCG
>JBQCEI010000052.1:0-4885 GCA_051960375.1 Aureliella sp.
CTGCACGTGCTGGTTGGCCAGCGCCAGGCCGGTGGTGAGCTTGGTGATGCTCGCACGCCAAGATTCCAGTTGTTGTCGCGACACCGCTTTACCACTTTCGCACTCGCGGCTGATCGCTTCCAGCACGGATCCGGCGATCAACGACAGGCCGGTCAATTCCTGACCGGTGCAATCGTGGAGTTCCTGGCCGATACGGCGCTGTTCTTCGTTGGCAATGTCCAGCACTTGCCGCTCGAGTACCTTGCGCTCGGACAGATCGCGAACGATCGCTGTGAACAATCCACGATGATCGATTTCGCTGACGACCAGATCGATCGAGAAGACCGAGTTGTCTTTGCGCAGGGCGATGGTTTCCCGGCGTATTCCGCGAACTTGCGACTTCGCGTTGTGCAGATACCTCGAGACATAACTGTCGTGCGAGCGGCGAAAAGGCGATGGGATGAGCAGGCTGATGTTTTGGCCGATCAGCTCAGGAGCGTCGTAACCAAACATGCGCGTGGCGCTAGGATTGATCGACTGAATCACTCCGAAGCGATCGAAGGTGATGATGGCGTCGACCGCCGTATCGAGCACCGCTTCGAGAAAATCGCGGCTCTCGGCGAGCTCTTTGATGACCTCTTGGTTGGTCGGCACTGCAGCGCCCGCGTCGCTGCTCCCGCCGGCTGCTCTTGGTTCGGCGGCCGATGTGCTGCTGGGGCTGGCACTGGGATGATAGGCCACGGTCGAGTCAGTAGCGCGCGTTTCCATCGATCAACGTCCTGACGTTAGCAGACTTGAGAGAGACGGATTGTCGAGCGTGCAACTCTCGCGCGTAACGTGTGAGTCCCGCACCAAGCCGTCAGCATGCGACGCTTAACCAACTCATTCCAGCTTGAGTACCCACTGTACTGCGCGGCGCGTCAGTTCAGCGGCGTTCCTCAGGCCCAGTTTGCGTTTGATGTTCTCTCGGTGCGTATCGATCGTATGTGTACTTAAGTATAAGCGATCAGCGATCTGCGCACTCGAAATTCCTTCGCCGATGAGGCGGAAGACTTCCAACTCACGGGTGGTCAATCGATCAGTGGGATCATCCGATTCGCCTGGACCTTCGAGCGTCAAGCTGACCAGGCGCTCGGATAGCCAGAGGCTCATGAAGCGTTTGCCCGAGAGCACCGTGCGAACCGCATCGATGAGATTCTGATTCGATTCCTGTTTGTTCAGATAACCCGACGCGCCGGCCCGCATGCAGCGCTCGGCGTAGAGCGATTCTTGAAATCCGGAGAGGGCGAGCGTCTTGGTTTGCGGACAGTGCACGCGGATCTGTTGCAGAAGTGCCAGTCCATCGCCGCTCTCGAGCGACAAGTCGACGATCGCCACATCGGGCTTGAGCGACTTGACCAGCTTGAGCCCTTCATCCTGCGTGGCGGCTGTCCCCACAATCGAAAGGTCCGGCTGGGATTGCAACCGGAGGGCAATTCCCTCGCGCACCAGGGGATGGTCATCAACGATGACAACGGTAGCCTGGCTCTTGGTCAAGCGGTCCATAGCGAGCTCCCAGCATCGGCAGGAGGGGCGTGACGTCAGCTATACCGGTCTTCCTGACTCATTATTCCGTATCCTCCCTTCGGAGGCAAATGTTTGGCCATTCTGGCCCCATGGGGGACTCGCGGTCAACCCGTCGCCGCGATGGCGGATTTCCCTAGTGACCGAATGGTTGTCAGTTCGATTTCCTATCACGGAGAAAGCCACACAATAAGCAGACCTCATTCGGAAGGAATATGCAATGGTGAGCCTGGGTGTTGGCGAACTGGAAAAGTTGGGCTTGTTACTGACCGAGGCGGAAGTGGCCCGAGCGCAGGAGACGATGCGCCTGAGCCCCTATCCGTCGCTTCGCAAAGTCGTCTGTGAAAGACGCGGCCAGGTGCTGGTCCTCCGTGGACACGTCGAATCGTTCCATCTGAAACAATTGGCTCAGGAAACGGTCCGCAAGCTCAGCGGCCATCGGATCGCCAACGATCTGACTGTCGACTGAGCATTCTCTCATCACTTCACTAAGTCGCTGTCGGCCGTTGAGGCATCCTGCTCGGCAGTTTTTTATCTCTCCCTCGGCGGCCCCAAAGCGCATACGGTCGCGGATGGCACTCTCCGTCCGCGACCGTACTTCTTTTTCTCGGATGGCTTCTGGTGCTCGTGCTCCGGTCTTGAGGACCAACGGTCCTTAATCCCTTCGCCCAGCCCAGCCGGGGTGGGACCACCGCGGCCGCGATATCCCAGCCCTGACGGGCTGGGCTAAGGAGTGACGGGCCTTTGGCCCTCGAGCACGAGCACGAGCACGAGCACGAGCACGAGTACGAGTACGAACGAGCAAGCTCGTCATCTTCAACTCAAAAACTTTGATCGCGGAGGGCGCGTTTCGCGATTGGCCTGGGGAGGGTACGATACTCGGCAACTCTTCTCAAACGATCCTCTAGTAAGAAAACGGCCAATACTCATGATGAAACGATTCAGTTTGGGGCTATTGTCGCTCTGGGTTGGGATCCTCGCCGCTTCGCTTGCCGAAGCGCAGCAGTGGCAACCGGCTAAGGGGCCGCTGGCAACGCGCTGGACTAAGGATGTTTCGCCTGACAACGCTTTGAAGGAATATCCTCGGCCACAGCTCCAGCGCGAGCAGTGGAATAACCTCAACGGCCTCTGGGATTACGCGATCACCGATGTCCACGCCAGCGTGCCGGCGAAGTGGGAAGGACACATCCTGGTTCCCTTCCCGATCGAATCGTCACTCAGCGGCGTAGGTCGCAAAGTCGGAGTCGATCAGGCTCTGTGGTACCACCGGACGCTCACGTTGAAAGCCGCTGAAGGCAAGCGCTGCTTGTTGCACTTCGGGGCGATCGACTGGCACTCGCAAGTTTGGCTCAACGGCCACATGCTCGGCGAACACCGCGGCGGTTTTGATCCGTTCACCGTCGACCTGACCGACGCGCTCAACGACGCCGATTCCCAGTCGCTCGTCGTCCGCGTGTGGGATCCGTCCGATGACGGCTCGCAGCCGCGCGGCAAGCAAGTGCACAACCCGCAAGGCATCTTCTACACTTCCGTGACCGGCATTTGGCAAACGGTTTGGACCGAGACGGTGCCGGCTGAACACATTCACTCGCTGCGCATCACGCCCGATGTCGACAAGTCGCAAGTTGCCGTCACCGTTAGCGGTACCACGCTGGGCAAAGACGTCGAGATCGAAGTCCGCGATGGCGATCGCCAGGTTACCACCGCTAAGGGACGTAGCGGCGAAGCGATTCGCATCTCGCTGAAGGAGCCCAAGCTCTGGTCGCCCGACTCGCCGCATCTGTACGATCTGGTCGTGCGTTTGAACGGCGATGATCAAGTGCGTTCTTATTTCGGCATGCGCAAGATTTCGATGGGCAAAGGCGCCGATGGCACGCTGCGCATGCTGCTCAACGACGAGCCGGTGTTCCAGATGGGACCGCTCGATCAAGGCTGGTGGCCCGATGGTCTCTACACGGCTCCGACCGATGAAGCACTCAAATACGACATCGAGATCACTCGCGAGATGGGCTTCAACATGGCCCGCAAACACGTCAAGGTCGAACCCGATCGCTGGTACTACTGGGCCGACAAGCTGGGCTTGCTGGTCTGGCAAGATATGCCGTCGCTGATGGCTCGCGGCCAGGCGCAGCAAGTGAAGCCCGGCGAGAACGAAGACATTGCCCTGACCGCTCAAGAATCGATGGAGTATCAGACTGAGTGGCGAGCGATCATGGATGCCTGTTACAACCATCCGAGCATCGTCGTGTGGGTTCCATTCAACGAAGGCTGGGGCCAGCACGCGACCAATCGCATTTTGAAGTGGACCAAGCAGTACGATCCATCGCGCTTGGTCGACGGTCCCAGCGGCTGGGAAGATCGCGGCTGGGGAGACCTCAAGGATATGCACAACTATCCCGGCCCCGGGATGTTCCCGATCATGTCCGACCGCATCAGCGTTCTGGGCGAATTCGGTGGCCTGGGCTTGCCGATGGAAGGCCACCTGTGGCAAAGCGATCGGAACTGGGGTTATCGCAATCTCACCTCGCGCGAAGAACTCGCCGATCGCTATCACGACTTGATCATCCGCTTGCATGCTCTGATCGGCAAAGGACTCTCGGCGGCGGTTTACACTCAGACGACCGACGTCGAAGGAGAAGTCAACGGCCTGCTGACCTACGACCGCGAGATCGTCAAGATCGATCCTAAGCTGCTCGCCAAGTGGCATGCCCAGTTGAAGGAGCCGCCGCCGAAAGAAGTCACGCTTGTCCCGAGCTCCGAAGAAAAGGGACAATCGTGGAATTATGTGACCAGCAAGCCTGATGCGGCTTGGATGAAGCCCGATTTCAAGCACGACGATTGGAAGCAAGGCACCGGCGGTTTCGGAACTAAGGAGACGCCGAACACGCACGTTGGCACGACTTGGGATACTTCCGACATCTGGCTGCGCCGCGAATTCACGCTCGGCCAGCTCGATAACAGCCGTGACTTTTTGCTGACCGTGTTCCACGACGAGGACGCGCAGATCTACATCAACGGCGTCGAAGCCGCCCGCCTGCGCGGCCATACCGGATCGTACGTCACCGTGGCCGTCTCGCCTGAAGCCGCCAAGAGCTTGCACGAAGGTCGCAACGTCATCGCGATCCACTGCCACCAAACCGACGGCGGCCAGTACATCGACGCCGGCCTGGTCCAACTGCAAAGCGCTCACTAAGCGAGCGAGTGCTTTTATTGCCACACCGCGTCGCGCGACGTTGTAGCACGACGGGTGAAAAAGACCCCTCACCCCCCGGCCCCCTCTCCCCGAAGCGGGGCGAGGGGGAGCCAAGAAGTGCGTGGCGCGCGGCCGGTATATAAATCTTCT
>JBQCEI010000053.1:0-2804 GCA_051960375.1 Aureliella sp.
GGATGGGAGTGCAGCTGGAAGGCAAGGCAGTCGATACGATTTCGCGCGGAGCGGGCGAGTTCGTGACCAAGACGTACACCGTCGACGTAACCGATGGCCAACTGACGCTGACGCTGGTCAGCGGCCCCGACAGCGGCGCGCTGATCAACTCGCTGACGATCGCTCCGAGCAGCGGCACGAGTCCAAGTCCAAGCCCAGCAGCTGGAGTCGCCGTCACTCCGACTTCGGGGCTGACGACCAGCGAAGCGGGAGGCACGGCATCGTTCAGCGTAGTGCTCAACAGCCAGCCGACCAGCAACGTGGTGATCGGCGTCTCTTCGAGCGACACGACCGAGGGCACTGTATCGGCTAGCAGCTTGACCTTCACCGCTGCCAATTGGAACCAGCCGCAGACGATCACGGTCAAGGGAGTCGATGATGCGGATGTCGATGGCAACATCGGTTACTCGGTGATCCTGGCAGCGGCTCAGAGCAGCGATGCGGCTTACAACGGTCTCAATCCAACCGACGTGTCGGTGACGAACATCGACGATGAAGTCGCGGCGAAAGGTGACGTGTTCGATTTCGGCACGGAAACCTCGCCGATTGCCGATTCGACCAAGCAGGTGACCTACCTGAACGCCTACAGCAGTGCGGCCGGTTACGGATGGCTCGCGGGATCGATCGATGGTCGCGATCGCGGTACGCCGGACGCTATCAAGGGGGACTTTGACTTCACGACATCGGGTTCGATGACGTTCGTCGCCGATCTACCGGCGGGTTCCTATCAGGTGACGATCGTCTCGGGCGACGCCTTCTATGGCGGCACCGGGATGGGAGTGCAACTGGAAGGTCAGCAAGTCGATACGATTTCGCGCCGCCCCGGCGAGTTCGTCACGAGGACGTATTTGGTCAACGTGACCGATGGCCAGCTGACGCTGACTCTTACCAGCGGCCCGGACAGCGGCGCGCTGATTAACTCGCTCGAGATTGTCGACTTGACTTAATCAGCCGCAGCGCGCTAGCCCGCGGTTTGCAGCGATGGGCGTGATAGAAACGGACGCTAACGCGTGCCGGCTGCTGACCTCAGCGCTCTGTGCTTCGCCACAGGGCGCTTCGTTTTCACAGTGTGGCACTGGCTATGCCAGTGTCTTCCGTGTCGAAGTTAAAGGGCCAGGTTGCCTCGCAGAACGTAGTAGTGCCAATCCGGCTTCGCCGAGAACTCTTGCAATACAGTTCGTCGTTGGAGCATTTGGTAGCATGAACGCAACAGACTTCGAAAAAAGAGCCACTGGCATAGCCAGTGCCACACAAATTGGTCCCACACAGTGGGCTTCATTTCCGCTCGTTGACAATTTCGGCTTGCGGACCGTAGCTGGTCGGATCGCTGAGCAATCGCGGTTTGACTAGCGTCTTGGCCTGGTCTTTCTGGCTGGCCATCCATGCATCGAGTTCAGAGCGCAGAGCAGCGAGCGTCTCGGCATGCTGGGCCGAATCGGCCAGGTTGTGTTGTTCGCTGGGATCGGCAGCCAGATCGTAGAGCTCTTCTGCCGGCCGAGCGTGGTAGCGCTTGAGAATGGCCGCGGCGTCAGGATCGGTTTTCGCCGCAGCTTCCCACGTCGAGAAAAAATCTCGCTGGCCGAGGTAGCCGGCCACCAGATCGATGTGGGTGGTGAAGGCGTATTCGGGATGCAGGTTGCGAATGTACTTCCAGCGCTCGCTGCGCACGGCTCTCGAGGGATAGACGTTCATCCGGCCATCGTTGGCGTGCGTGGTAAAAATGCGATCGCGGTGCTCGCTGGCTTCGCCGCGGACGACGGGCAAGAAGGAGCGGCCGTCGATGTCTGCCGGCCCCTTGCCGCCGGCCGCTTCCACCAGCGTGGGCAGCAGATCAACCCAGCTGACCATCGCCTCGGTCCACGTGCCCGGTTGTACCACTCCGGGCCAAGCGATGATCAGCGGCACGCTGACGCCCGACTCGTATACGTTCCATTTGCCGAAAGGCCACTGTGCGCCGTGATCGGAGCTAAAGAGGAACAGCGTATCGGGGGCGAGGTATTCGCGGGCTGCATCCATAATCCGTCCCAGATCCGCATCAGCCTCGGAGACAGCCGCGGCATAGCGGGCTCGCCACTGACGTGTCTTGGGCGTATCGATGCTGCCGGCCGGCAGCAGAAGTTTAGCCGGATCGTATCCCAAATCTTCCTCCGGCCACGGAACGTGCGGCCAATTCGTTCCGACCATCAGGCACAGTGGTTTGCGGCCATCGCGCGGGCGGTCTTTGAGAAACTCGACTGCTGCCGGTATGGCAGCATGATCGTGAAAGGTGTCGTGGGCGAAGTAATCGAAACCGTATTTGGCCGTGTGCCGATAGTGCGACACCTTGCCGAACGCGACCACCTCGTAACCGAGCTCTTGGAAGTAGGCAGGCCACTTCTTAATTTCCGCGCGCGGCATGCTGTGGTTGGCTTCAGCGCCGTTGCGGGCGGGCATCAGCCCCGTCAGCAGCGCCGCGCGGCTGGGAGCGCAACTGGGCGAGGCGACATAGGCTCGCGAAAACGTGAGCCCCGAGTCGGACAGTCGCTGCATGTTCGGCGTGCGAATGCCGCCGCCGCCGTAGGGCGTGCAGTCGAGCTTGCCCTGATCGTCGGTGAGAAACACAACAATATCGGGTTTCGCCGCGTGAACGTTGTTCGCGCACAGCAGGCAAAGCCCGAGGAAGGCGAGCATCAGCGACTGCGGCCATCGTCGATCTGCAGTAATCATTTCGTGCGTTCCTTCTTACGTTCCTGAGCGGCAATTGAGCTGGACTGATCGGAGTCTTG
>JBQCEI010000054.1:0-3584 GCA_051960375.1 Aureliella sp.
AGGCTCCTTGGCCTTGGAACGCATTGCTCTCCTTGTCCGCTTTCAACTTCGAGAGTGAAGACACTGGCTAAGGCCAGTGGCACACAAGGCACAATCAGAGACGCCGAGGGCACACGGAGAACGCGGAGAAGAGCGTTAGGCGTATTTGCGTTCCCAGGCGGCGAGTTGTTCTTGCAGCACGTTCGCCGGCGGGATCGAGCCTAAGCGCTGGCGCGAATCGAAATCGGTTTCGAACGTATAGAGTGCCGAGTGATGTTCGCGGAGGCGTTCCGGGCTGAGGCGGTCGATGAAGAGAACACCGTTGAGGTGGTCGGTTTCGTGCTGCAGGATTCGGGCTTCGTAGCCGGTGAAATCCGCGTCAATTTCGCGTCCCTGGATATCGTAAGCGTGCATGTGGATCGTCTTGGCCCGGACCACGTTGGCATGCACGCCGGGCAAACTGAGGCAACCTTCTTCGGCCTCTTCGTTGCTGCGCGGGCGAGTGATCGTCGGGTTGAGGAACACCGAGGCTTTGCCCGATTCGCGCTTACCGCTCGGATCCCAGACGAACAGACGCAGCGGCAGGTTGACCTGCGTCGCGGCCAGTCCGACGCCGCTGTGTTCATACATCAAGTCGATCATGCGCTGGGCGATTTGCTTCAGCGACGCATCGACGCGTTTGATAGGCTTGGCCACATAGCGCAAGGCGGGGTGCGGGTACGTTATCACCTGGAGTTTTTCCGGTGAAAAATCAAGTTCGAACATCAGCTCCCAGCCTCAATCAACTTCTGAAAATCATCTTCCGACAAGACCGGCACGCCCAACTGGCGAGCCTTTTCGAGTTTGCTGCCGGCCTTCTCGCCAGCGATCAAGTAACTTGTATGCGCTGAAACGCTGCTGGAAGCTCGCCCCCCCAGCGCCTCGATCATGCGCTCGATCTCGTCGCGTTTGTAACGAGCCAGCGTTCCCGTGACGACAAACGTCTTGCCTGCCAGGCTGGCGCCTTCGCCGGCCGGCTCGCCCGCTTCTTGCGAACCATCTTCGAGCTTTACGCCGACTTTGGCAAGGTCGTCGATCGTTTGCCGGCCGTATTCGCTGCTGAAAAAATCGTGAATGCTCTGAGCGATGATCTCGCCGATCTCGTCGACCTCGGAGAGCTCGTCGACCGAGGCTTGACTGAGCCGCTCGATCGAGCCGAACTTTTTGGCCAGCACCGAGGCGACGCGGGTGCCGACGTGGCGGATCGAAATGCCGGCCAGCAAGCGAGCCATGCCGCGATCCTTGCTGGTGGCGATGCCGGCGAGCAGGTTCTCGGCCTTACGCTCTCCGAAGCCCTCCAGTTGCAGCAGACCTTCTTTGTCCAGGCGATAGAGATCGGCGTAGCCCGACACCAGGTGCTTCTCGACCAACTGATCGATAACCCGCTCCCCCAAGCCGTCGATCTCCATCGCGTTGCGGCTGGCGAAGAACCGCAGCTTCTGTCGCAGCTTGGCCGGACAAGTCTCGTTGCGGCAGCGAATGTAGACCCCTTCCTCGTCCTTGACCAGCTTCGAATGGCATTCGGGGCAGTGCGTCGGAAAGTGGTACTTGGGCAACTCACCTTCGCGGCGGTGCTGTTCAACACGAACGATGTGCGGGATGATCTTGCCCGCTTTTTCGACCACGACCCAGTCGCCGACGCGGATGTCCTTGCGCTCGATCTCTTCGGCGTTGTGCAAGCTCGCTCGGGCCACGGTCGTGCCGGCCAACTGGACCGGCTCGAGGTAGGCCACCGGCGTGATCGTCCCGGTCTTGCCAACCTGAACGTTGATCTCGTTCAGCCGCGTTACCGCTTCGTACTTTTCAAACTTATAAGCGACCACCCAGCGCGGGCTCTTGCTCGTCCGGCCGAGCTTCTCGCGATGGTCGAAGCGATTGAGCTTGAAGACCAACCCGTCCACTTCGAAGTCGAGTTCGAAGAGCTCTTCTTCGAGCTTTTCGATGGCGGCTACCACTTCTTCAACGGAATGGAACAGCCGCACTCGAGGCGTCGACCGGAGTCCGTAGCTGTTCAGTCGCTCGAGAAACTCCATGTGCGTTTCGACGTCGTCCATGCCTTCGCAGTAACCGACGCCGTGGCAGAAGAAACGCAGATGGCGCTCGGCGCACAGCTTGGGGTCCTGCAGGCGGATCGTGCCGGCGCTGACGTTGCGCGTGTTGGCAAAGGGGGGCTCGTCGCGCTCGGCCCTGAGCAGGTTTAGCTTCACTAGCTCGCTGTTATTCATGTACACTTCGCCGCGCACTTCGAGCACCGGTGGCGCTTCGCCCGAGAGTCGTAGCGGCACGTCGTGGATGGTGCGAATGTTGTGCGTGATATCGTCGCCGACCACGCCGTTGCCGCGAGTGACGGCTCGCTGGAGCAGTCCATTCTCGTAAACGACCGCCGCCGCGACGCCGTCGACCTTCAACTCCATCACCCACTCGGCGCGCTCGACGCCGAGGTTCTTTTGGGCCCTGAGCATGAAGGCCTTCAGTTCGTCGATGTTGTACGTGTTGTCGATCGACAACATCGGCACCTGATGCTGCACCTGCGCCAGGTTGCTCACCGGAGAATCGCCGATGCGCTGCGTCGGACTGTCGGGAGTGACTAGCTCGGGATGCTTGCGTTCAAGCTCCTTCAGTTCCTCCAGCAGCAGATCGTATTCGCGATCGCTGATGACCGGGTCGGCTTCGACGTAATACTTGCGATCGTGAAAGCGAATTTCCTCTCGCAGTTGCTCAATCCGCTTGGCCGCCTGCACGACAAACTCCCCGTATGAAAAGAAATGTTTTACCGCGGCGCGCGCAGAGAGCGGGGAGATGTTTTTCTCCTCGCTCTCTGCGCACTCTGCGGTAAAAAGAGGCACAGGTGCGTTTTTACAAGGGCGAGCTTACGCCAAGTCGCGGTCTTCGAACAAGAGGAGCGCCAAGAACATCGAGACCATGATATAGAGAACGCAGTAGATCAACGTGCCGCTGAGCAGCGACATGGGGATCGGACTGCCGGCATCGATGGCCGCTTGCATGGAAAAGTGCTCGAGGATCGGAGTGATCGTCGCCACCAATTGCGCGACGAACTTGACGATCGGAAAACCTTCGCTGGCGCCGCTGACGATCGAGGTGGCCAAGTTGCCGACCAGATACATGCCGAAGCAGACCGCCAGGTTGGCCAACTGCGGCAAGCGAGTCGCCAGAGCCACGCTGAACGTGCTGAGCAAGGTCGCCTGCATCAATCCCAGAACCAGCCCGGGCACGGTGGCCACCATCTCGCGGTGGCAGTCTTGCCAGGCGGGCAGCGGGAGCGAATTCTCGCGGGCTTCGTAAATCGGCTTGTAAGTGACGGCAAACAACTCGACCGATCCGAGGATCACAAAGAGTAGCGTTACGACCCAGAAAATGCCGAGGAACTTGCCGAGCACGAACGAGCGCCGCTGGATCGGTTTGCTGAGCACCGTCAGCGCGGTGCGGCCCTCGATTTCCTCGCTCATCGAACTGCTGGCCGACCAGATGCCTTGGAAGGCGGCCAGCAACATGATCACGACGATGCCGTTCTCTTTGAGCAGTTTGATGTCTTCGCCGAAGGTGAA
>JBQCEI010000055.1:0-5216 GCA_051960375.1 Aureliella sp.
CCGAAGCGGGGCGAGGGGAGAGAAGAGTTTTATAAGGCGAGCGCAGCTCTTTTCTTGCCCCCCCCCTCGCCCCGCTTCGGGGAGAGGGGCCGGGGGGTGAGGGGTCGAAGCGGAGATAGGTCCAGCCCGGGCAGACAAACGATGGTTGGTCGGGCCGCCGTGGCGGGTTCGTCCCTCGCTTACGCGTCGGGTTACAGGAAGACGTTAAAAAACTCTTGGGAAGACGGTGCGAAATTCTGTGAGTGCCAACGGCGTAGAACTACTCCCTGAGCAGGCTTTGGCCCAGCGCTGGCTGCGCGAACGATTTGCGCCGCTGCAGGTCTGGCAGTGGCTGGCCGGACGCATTCACCATGAGGCCACCTTCGGCCCGTCGGCGGCCCCGCGGCTCAAATCGCTCTTGGCAGAACTCGGCGCACCGCTGGCTGGTCAATCCAACGATCACGAACGCAAGTCGCTCGACCGCACGCTTTCTCTGGCTGCGTCGCTGCTGACGTTTCTGCACGGCAAAACGCGTCCTGCCTCGGTTGCCTGTCAGCAGCGGATGCTGGCCAGTTGCGTCCTGCCGCTTTATCGCGGTCTGGCTCGAGGCAGCGTCGAAGAAGTGACGTCGGTGATGCGCCGGCAACTGACCGATGCTTTGGCGCTAGCCGCGCTGGTCTGCGAACTCGACCCGGTGGCGGAGCTCTTGGCTTCAGGGATGACGCGCGACGAGATGCCGCAAGAAGTCATCTCGCGGGCGCTCGGTATCGAACTGGATCAGCTGGCCGAACGCTTGCTGGTCTGTGGACACGGCTGGTCGGGCGAAGATGAAGCGGAGCTGCGGACGCTGATCGCCAGCGACGTGCGGCTCGACATGCGTCCGCCGTGGGGCACGCCGAAAGTGCTGTGGCAGTTGGCCGGTGAACTGACCGCAGAGAGAGCTGAGTTCGTCGTCCCGCGCGATTGGATTCGCGTGCCGGTGCCCTGGAACGAAGCCAGCGAGCACTGGCGCGAAATCGCTCGCGCGCTGGACGAAAGCGCCGCAGCAGCCGCCAGCGCCCGGTCATCAAATTCGCCAGAGGCTTCGGGCGAGTCTGGCGCCCAAGAGGACCAGGACGATGTCGCTCGTTTGAAATTGGAAATCGAGATCGCCGATTCGATCGATTCGCTCGTGCAAGAATCGCGAGGCGCCATCCGCCGCGTTCGGAGCGACAATCCGTTTGCCAAGCTTCGCGGGCGGGCCGGCGACGAGTTCATCGTGCCGAAGATCATCATCGCCGAGGTCCGGTCGCACAACGATCCGGCGTTCATCGCTGTTGTGCGGCGTCAGTTGGCGACTTGCCGCAATCTCGGCGGCACGCTGACGCTGGTCGCCGTGCGCGTGCAACCCGACGGCGACGCCGAAGGGACGCCGACGCTCAGGTCGCTGGGGCTGGCCGCCTGGCAACAGAAGCTGGTCAACTGGATCTCCGATCACCCGGAAGTGCGCGAACCGTACGCGTTTGTCAGCAGCGCGGGCGAACTGATCCTGTGCTTGATGGATATCGAACGCAATGCGGCGACCAGTCTGCTGCGCGACGGCTTAGTAAAAGTGCTCAGCGGCAAACCGGCGAGCGAAGAAGCTGCCGCAGCGCTGGCCCGCGTTCCCGTTCCCGCCCGCTACCACAGCGGCATCGGTTCGGTGAGTTCGCCCGCTGCCAGCCTCGAAGCCGAACAGTTGATCGAAGCGACATACCGCTGCCTGGCCGCTGCCGAGCGCCACGGCAAAGCCGCCATCAAGAGCATCGAAGTCTTCTAACTCACCTTCTTCTTGGTGACTTTGTGTCTTCGTGGTTAAAAACAGAACCACCAAGACACCAAGAAGAAGTCTATCGGGCCGCCTGCAAAGCCGTGTCCCAGTCGGGATAGCCGATGATCGGCAGCGCGAATGCAAAGGTGCTTTGCCACTGCGGCGTATCGGCGTCGCGGAAGCAGGCGTAGATCTTTTTGGGCGGGCGCTGTTCGCTGCCATCAGGGCGGTTGCTGCGAAGTCCTAGCAACAAGCCTCCTTCGTGATCGTTGTCGACGTGGCGATGCAGGATGAACGCATCGACGCCGTCGAGCTGTTCGATCTTCTTGTAGGCATAGCAGAAGGCTGCCGCTTGCACGTCCTGGCCGTCAACGCCCTTCGGCGTATGGAAACCTTGTTCGCTGAAGATGATGCGCCTCGGCTTGCCTGCATGCAGCATCTCGGGCCGGTCGAGGAAGGAGACCAGTTGCTCCATATTGTTGAACGTGATGCGCGGCGCGTCTTGCGAATGCGGGGCCGACTCGTCGAGCCAGAACCGCGGGTCAAACAGATTTTCGGGATAAGGATGAAATGCAACGTGCCAATCGAAGTCGCCGTCCTTTTTGACTTCTTCCGAAAACCGCAGGAGAAAATCGCGAGCCGGGAACGCTTGCTCGGAGTCGCCGGCCGGATAACGCATCGTCCAGTGGTGCTCCAGCGATACGTAGACGCGGCCCCATGACGATTGCGAACGCACGGCCGCATGAATCAATCGCACCGCCTTGGCATACTCGGCGGTAAACTTCTCCATCAACACGCGGCCCATGTTGGCCCACCACCAGTGCGAGTTGACTTCGTTGCCGGCGATGTAACCGACCACGCGACCGCAACTTTGATCGGGTCGCGACCAGCGCTCGGCCAGAAACGCGATCGTCGCTTGCAAGCACTTTTGCCCGGCCGCGTCAGCCGTATTGAATGCGCCGAGCCGGTTCGGCGCCGATTCGATGCAATCGGGGTGGATCAGCAAGCGGTCGATGGCCGGGTTGCCCGACTGGTACGTCAGCAGGATTACATACACCAGCACACCGCGGTCGGAGAGCGTTTTGATGCTCGCATCGAGCGACTCGACTGCCGCGCGGCGAAAGGCATAGCTCTGGCCGTCGTGTTGCCATGTCAGACTATCGGCTGCTGCGGTCGGATCGAGCAGGCTGCACAGATTGACGTTGAACGTGGCATGCTTGACGCCCAGCGCCAGCGCATCGTCGACCATCTCGACCTGCAAACCTTTCTTCGAAACAGCCGCCGGATAGTCATCCACATACCGCGGGCCATCGGCTAGCACCGTCTGCGAAACTGCGCAGCACAACCACGCAGCAATCAAAAGTTTCTGTAGCATGCCCAACAATGCAGTTAAGAAGAATTCACCACCAAGGCACAAAGACACCAAGAAGACCATGATAACAAAGCTTTTCTTGGTGTGTTTGTGTCTTGGTGGTTGTCTCTTCCCTACTGAGCAGCGCTGCGGCTGCCGCGCGGCGAGGCGCCGATGAGGATGTCGTCGGGGAGCGGCCGAGCGGCGGCTAAAAAGCCTTCGCGATAGAGAGCATTTTTCAGCTCGCGAAACTCGCCGAACGAATCGGGATAGACCCAGACGGTGACGACGGTTTCGGCCGGCACGCGGCTACTCAGTTCGCCGCGGAGCATGCCGCCGGTGGCCAGCGACTCTTGGAGCGTTTCGCCGGGGTTTTGCGGGGTCACATCGATCTCGAAGCGGTCGAGTTCAAAGCCGCCAGGGATCGCATTCATGCGGTAATGCATCATGAAACCGTTGATCGGCCCGAGCTTGTCCTCGAGCGTCTTCTTCGACGCGCTGCGGCGGGCGGCCAGCGGCGCTTGTTCTTTGAGCGTTGCGACCAGGCGATCCCAAGGAATGATATGCACGCGGCCACCTTTCAGCCGCACGTGCATCTCGCGCGTGAACACTGTCTTGGCCATCGGCGTCGGCAAGTGCTCGAGGATGATCTTGGTGCGTTTGGTCTCCTCGGCGGCTCCGAGCTTGTCGCCGATATCCTTCAGTTCGCTTTGCAGACGTTCAACCTGGCGTTGCTTTTCGATCTGCTCGCGCTGCTTTTGATCGACTTTCGAAATTCGCTCGTCGATCTCGGCGCGGGCCAGCGCGGTTTGCTCGAGCAGCTTATCGCGTTCGAGCCGTCGGTATTCCGTTTCGAGCGCGTAGCGCTGAAGCTGTTCCTGATCGTGCAAAGCGGCTTGCCGCAAGCGCTCGGCTTCGGCGGCCGGTTCGAGCGCCTGGCCGGTGATGTCTTGATCGGCGATCTCGCGGCTTTTGGTCTCGGCGTCGACTTTCGTTTTGCCGCCGATCAGCACGACCAGGATGATCAAGATCCCGACCAGGTTGGCGATCGTATCGAGGAAGGAATCCTCGCCGATGTTGGATTGTTCGTCGCGACGTGCCATGGTCGTTTTGCTTTATAGGTTCGACCCGCGAACTCCGCGCTCTCTGCGCCCTCCGCGGTAAAAACTCTTCTTTACTTCGCGGGCCCGCCGGCCTGGATCTCCAAACCACTGCCGTCGAGCAGACGTTTGAGCTGTTCGAATCGCCGCTGGCCTCCTTGGGCCACTTCGACGATCAGCACCGGTTTCCAGTACCCGCCCGCCAAGGCGAAGCCCCAGCGATCGACGCGGTCGGCGATGACTTTGGCCAGTTCCTCGGCGCTGGTCTGCAGCGATACGTCGAGCATGACCGTATGAGCTTTCTCGCCCGCAGCCGGCTCGGCCAAGACGACCCAGCGATCTTCGTAGCAAGCGACGCGGATGGCGCGGACGATGGCCGTGTCGCGCGGAGGTCCGGCCGACCAAGCCCAGTTGCGACCTTTGCGTTTGGCTACTGCCTCGGCGTGTTCTTGTTTGCGTCCCGACAGCTTGGTCTCCAGACCGACTTGCGGTTGAGCTTCGGCTTGACTCGCATCGCTGCCCGATACCGACGCAAAGCCTTCCGAGCGCGGCGAGACGGTCTGACTGCCGCCGGTGCCGCCGTCCTTGCCTCCTGCGGCCGGTTGTGAGTCTTGCGAATCTGCTGAACCGAGTTTCTTAGCTCGCGCCGCGTTCATCGCATCGCGGAACGTACCGGCGCGATTGCTGCTGTTTGCCTGAGCATCGCCTTGGCCGCCGAGCGCCATTTGTCCGCCCGCTTCTCCACTCGAGGCTGCCGCGCTGCTGCCACCCGCACCGCTGCCAGCTGAGGTGTAGCGATTGCCGCTGAATGCGCCTTCGGCAAACGAATTGGCTCCGCCGCCACTCGTTCCACCCATCTGCCCTGGATCGCCTGCGGGCCGCTGGCCACCGGACAATCCACCGTTCGAGTCCGGACCGTTACCGCCCGGGGCATTGCCGCCGGTTGCAAAACCTTGCAGGCCGCTGCCACCGCCACCCGCCGGCAGATTGCCGCCTT
>JBQCEI010000056.1:0-2796 GCA_051960375.1 Aureliella sp.
GCCACTCCAACGTCCACGGAAACTTTTGCAATATAGTCCGACATCGGAAAGCGATCGGGCCGATGAACGCCATAAACTTCGACAAAAGAGCCACTGGCAAAGCCAGTGCCACACAGAAAAGCCAAAAACGCGCAACTTCAAAACCTACGCGTCGGGTTACAAAAGAGGTACGGGGGCGTCCCTCGCTTACGCGTCGGGTTACAAAATCTAAGTGTCAGGTTACAAGCTTCGCGGCAGGCGGTTCGTGAGCGGCGGTAGCTGCCTCAGTCGGGGCAGCGCTGGGCCAGCCGACCGCGGCCAGGGTCTCGCAAAGCGTGGCAAAGGGTTGATGGGCGAGCAGCTTTCTCAAGCGGCCTTCGGTGCGCTGAAGACCCGAATAGTGTCGGAAGCGCGTTCGGCGGCCGAGCTTGCCGAGCCTTGGCTGCGTTGGATCGACTTCCCAAGGGTGGATGTAAAACATGGCTGGCCGGCCGGCGCGGCGGATCATCGCCATGGCTTTGAGCGTCATCGCCAGCGGCAGGATGCGGAAGTAACCGCCGCCCACGGGAATGTTTACCCGTCCGACGTGCCAGGCTGAGGGTGGAAACTCGACGATTGTTCCAGCCGGGGTGCTCAGCGCGTGGATTTCCTTTTGGGCACCCGGCATACCGTAGCGATCGTGGCCGGCGATCGGAAAAATGCTCGAGTCGACCGCAAAACCGTGTTCGGCCAAGATCTCGAGCGCCCAGAGCGAGCGCTGGACGATGGAGAAACTCGGCGCTCGATACGCGGTGACGGCTACGCCGCTGGCGCTAGCGATGGCATCCTTGCTCTGCGCAAGGTCGCTGGCAAATTCTTCGGGCGTCTGGCGGTAGACCAAATGATGCCAGTAGCCGTGGGAGGCAAGTTCATGCCCTCCGGCTTGGATCCGCCTGACGAGGGCTGGGTAACGATCGGCGACCCAGCCAAGAATAAAGAATGTTCCTCGAACGCTGTGCTGGTCGAGCAGAGTCAGAAGCTTATCCGTATTGGCTTCGACCCTCGACTCGTAGTCAGCCCAGTGTTTGCGGCTGACGCGATGTTCAAAGGCTGAAACTTGGAAGTAGTCTTCTACATCGACGGTAAATGCGTTGGGAACGTGTAGCGGTAGCGCTGGCAAGTGGCAACTCTCGATGAAGCAGGCTGGGGAACGGTGCGGAGGCCGCAAGTCGTCGGGCTTGCCTCGGGCAAGAACGCTTGTGCGGCGAGCTCGCAAGAAACGAAGAACCGAGTCTTAGTCGCATGAATCCCTAGGCGGGACCTTTCGACGGATTCCACAGTTCCTCAGCGGCGGCCTCGAACTGATAACCCACCGTGATCAATTCTTCATCGGTGATGGTCTGATTGAGGCCCGTCATTTTCATGACGATCTCTCCGTTGATACCGAACATGCGCAGCAATGTGGCGAAGATCATGAGAGCATCGAGCCACGGGCTGGCGTGCCGCAGGTAGCGCAGGTCGAGCACTTGCTTCTGACGGGTGATGTTAATGTGTCGGTCGGGTTCGAGGTTGATTTGCGACAATCCGGTCACGCCGGGCTTGATCCGATGCCGCAGGTTGTAGTCGGGAATCAGCTTCTCGAGCGAACGCGTGATCTCGGGGCGTTCCGGCCGCGGTCCGACCAACGACATTTCCCCCCGGGCTACGTTCCACAGCTGGGGCAGTTCATCCAGGTGCAACTTGCGGAAGATGCGTCCGAGCGGAGTGACGCGGGCATCGCGGCTATGCGACCACTGAATTCGGCCGCCGGCCTCCGCGTCGTGCCGCATGGTGCGGAGTTTGACGATGCGAAAGGTGCGTCCGTTCAAACCGACGCGCTCTTGCAGGTAGAAACCCGGTCCGCGCGAGCTCAGCTTGACGGCGCACCAGAGGAGGGCAATGACCGGGCTGGCCAGCAGCAACAGTAAGCAGCCGCAGATACGGTCGACCAGGTATTTGCGACGGAAGTAAGTCTCTTGTCGGGTTGAAAACGGGAATCGCTTTTCGGTCAGGTCCAGGGCGCTGGCGCCGTCGACTTCAATCGCTGCGCTGAGATTGCCGATTTTCAGCTTGTCTCGTTCGATACCATGCGTTTCCCGAGTTGCAAGGATTTCCAGTGGCATCATTGAGTCTCTCTAAAGTTGAAAAATCGCAGAATGTATAATGTGCGGCTTGGCCTTAAGCGGCCTCGCGAACTGGAATAGGAAAGTCCTGGTTGCAAAGCCTGGACTTGCCGACTCGGAAATAACTGTTTGCCGCTCCAGCGGCGTATGAATAAAAATCGATTCGCGCTTGCTGCCAATGTCGGCCGATGTTCAAGCGTCTGTTAGTGACTCGTTCATCCGAACCAAAGGCTGACCGCCATGTTCGGAGGCAGCGCCCCGGCCGGTTGTCTGGTTGGCCCAGAGGAAATGCCAGTCGCGATCTCTGCCGAGATGCCAGTTGCGATGCCCGCCGAGATCCCGGCCAGGCAGCCAATCCGCGACCGTGGGATGATGCGTTTGTCTCTCTCCATGTCTTCTCCTTCCATTTCCCGTTTCTTCCTAATCCTGACAACTGGTGATCAAAGTCACTGGACGGTTGGGTAACTCAGGGTCGGGCGTGGTGAACATTGCAAAGCGCTTCGGGCGATTGTTGGGCTAATAGTCTGTGGGTGGCATCGGCCGGCAGCTTGCAGCGGTTTCTGGTTGGAAGCTGCGGGCCAGCGCCGGGCGGCCGATCGGGGCTAACTGGCCGGTCGTTCCGACTGCATCAAAGGGGCCAACGCAGGCAAGAGTTGTTCGAGGAAGTCGTTGCATT
>JBQCEI010000057.1:0-6387 GCA_051960375.1 Aureliella sp.
TGTTCGCTATGTTCAAGTGCCGACCGCGGCGAATCCCGACTCCGATACTTATCCGAGTTCCGCGGGGCAGCTCGAGCTCGGCCGCCAGTTGGTCGATGAACTGCGCGGCATGGGGCTCGGCGAAGCTCGGCAAGACGAGAACGGGCTGGTGTGGGCCACTGTGCCGGCGACAGTCGATGCCGCGCCTACGCTGCTGCTCAACGCGCACCTCGATACATCGCCCGAAGCGCCCGGCGCGGGCGTTCGGCCGCAGACGATCGCCGATTATCGCGGCGGCGATATTCCGCTGGGCGACTCGGGACAAACGATTCGCGTGGCCTATTGCCCCGCTCTAGAAAAACTGGTCGGACATACGCTGGTGACGACCGACGGCCGCACGTTGCTCGGCGGCGACGACAAAGCGGGAGTGGCGGCGATCATGGAGCTAGCCCAGCACCTGTTGGAAAATCCCGAGCTGCCGCATGGACCGATTCAGATCTTGTTTACCTGCGATGAAGAGATCGGCCACGGCACGATGAAGGTGCCCGTCGCCGACATCGACGCCGTGGCCGGCTACACGCTCGACGGCAGCGGAGCAGGGGAGCTCGAAGGAGAAAATTTCTCAGCCGATCAGCTGGTCGTTCAGGCGGTCGGACACAACATCCATCCGTCGATTGGCAAGGGCCGCATGATCAACGCCTTGCGCGGGCTGAGCCGGCTTGTCGACAAGCTGCCGCAAGATCGCCTCTCGCCCGAATCGACCGACCAGCGCGAAGGCTTCCTGCATCCGTACCTGATCAGCGGCGGCGTCGGCTCGGCCGAACTCCGCGTGCTGCTGCGCGATTTCGAAACCGAGAAGCTCGACCAGTACGAAACGCTCGTGCGCGATGCGGCCCGCCAGGTCGAGCAGAGCATGCCGGGGCTGCGCTTCGAGATTGCTCGCCAGCGCCAGTACCGCAACATGGCCGACAGCCTCGCCCGCCATCCGCAGGTGATGGAGCTGGCCGAGCGCGCCTTTGCCGAGCTGAAGCGTCCGTGCATCCGCGGATCGATTCGCGGCGGGACCGACGGCGCGATGCTGAGCGAAAAGGGCTTGCCCACGCCGAACTTGTCGGTCGGCCAGCACAACATTCACAGCGTGCTCGAATTTGTCTCGCTCGACGAGATGGTGCAAGCGGTCGAGCACCTCGTGGTGCTGGCCGAACTGTGGCAGAAACGCGGGCGGTAAGCCGGCTTTCACTTGGTACCTTTGTGTCTTCGTGGTGATCATCGGAATGAACCACGAAGACACAAAAAAACCAAGGAAATCAGCCAATCGTTAAAGTTTCGCCAAACGGAGATGCGACGAACCGGCAGAACGCCACTGGAGTTCCTATCAAAGCCGAGCCGATGAATGGTTGTGAGCCGCTTGCTAATGGTCAGCGGTTCGCCAAGCGGACGAGGGTTGCGTCCGCGGCTGTGACCAGGGAAGGTCAGGCGGGCTCTTGATGCCACCGGCCTTCATGCTCTCTCACAAAAATGCCTCTGGCGCCAAAGGCCGGGGAGGGGTGCAGTGCCTCGTCTGTCGATTATCATCGCGCATCAAAACGATCAGCGGCTCGAAAACACGCTTCTCTCAATCCTGGAGAACCGTCCTCGGGACAGCGAAATCATCGTGGCTCACGATGGTTCCTATGCCGATCCGTACCAGCTGGCCGATGAAGTTCTGTTCGTCGAGACCGACTCGCGCTGTTCGAAAATCACCAAACTGAACGAAGCGCTCTACGCAACCTGCGCGCCGGTGGTCCATATCCTGGCCGAAGGGATGCAAGTGAGCGATGGCTGGTGCGAAGGGGCCGTCGTGCGCATCCAGCGCGAGCAGGTCGCCGCCGTATCGCCGCTGGCCCAGTCTACCGAAGGCCCCAAAGCGACCTACGCCGGGCTCGACGCTCGCTCGCTGGCCAAGCGCGGTTTGCAGACGGTCAAAAGCCGCGTGCCGACGCACTGCGCGGCTCCCTTGCTAGCAGCAGGCTTTTACTCGCGGCGGATGCTGCTGGGCCTGGGGGGCTTTCTGGAACAGGCCGATGGGCAAGTCGCCGATGTCGATCTGGCCCTGTGCATGGAAAGACTCGAACTCGCCTGCGAAGTCGATGCGCAGAGCACGGTGTTCGGCCAACCGAACCTACTGATCGCGCGTCGCGATGCGCAAGTGGCGCAAGATCTGGCCAGCCTGCTGGTGGCTCATGGCCGCGTCTCGCCGGGCCTGGTTTCGGGGCTGAAAGGGGCCACCGGCCGCTTCATTGGCAGCCTGGCCAATCCGAGCCAGTGGGCTCCGGCGCTTGCCTGGGGAATCGGCCTGACGAGCAATCGGCTGGAAAAACCGGTCGCCGAACGGCTCGCTTCGGCGGCCCGGTCGCTCGAAGCCCAGAGCGTTCCCTCCACCCAGCTGAACGTCTTCGGCAGCGACGCCACGCCGAGCTTCCATTCCGGTCGCAAAGCGGCATAGCTTATCGCTGCCCGGTCAGGCTCGAGATTTTACCGCGGAGGACGCGGAGAGCGCGGAGGGAGAGTGCGACTCCGGTGCTCAAATCCGGTCATTCCACGCCGATGGATCGCGGCCTCCAAACATGACTGCAACAATGAGGATTTCTTGTTGGTTGGTGCGGTAATGAACCACATACGGGAAACGCGACAATCGGCAAGCTCGTAGACCTGTGCTTGTTAGGGCGTAACCCAGAGGCTGAGCGGTCACATTCTCAATAGCATTCCAAAACTCGTCAGCAAACTCATTGCCTAGACCAGCCCGCTTGGAGTCATACCAGTCGATGGTCTCTCGCAGATCATTGACCACCTCTGGCCGAAACCGGACAGCTGCCATCAGAAGTGTTCTTTCAACCGGCGTTCGACTTCCTGCCGGCTAATCGCTGAGCTTGGGTTGGCATCATGCTCTGCCACGCGACGGTCCAGCTCTTGCTGTTGCTCTGGCGAGACGCTGATTTCGCTCTCGGATGAAATAGAATCCCACAGCAACTGAACAATCCGCAACCGGTCCTCGACCGAAAGGGCAGTTAAGTTCGCAAGTGTCTGTTGCAGGTCCATTGTTCTCGATCCTAAACGACTTCATTATCGCCAAGACGCGAACCCATTTTACCTCCTCCGCGTTCTCCGCGGTAAAACTCTGTCGCGATGGCTTCTCTTAGCCGTAAATCGATCCCGAGCTCGACGAGAGCACTCCGTCGGTGGCGGTAACTTCGTAAGCGTCGACTCCCAGACCAGTCCATTGGCTTAAGTCAAACGTGTCGCTGACGCCCGTCAGTGGGTCGTAGCCAGCCCGCTGGACATGAATGGTATAGTTCAGCGGCGCTGAGCTGATGAGCGAATCACTCGTCGTTCCTTCTGCAAAGTAAACCGTGCGCTGTTGGTCGGCCGGAGCCAACTTCTTCGAATACGGATTGCCTACGACGCGTGCCGTTCCGGTCCCATCGACGAGCAAGGCGGTCTGTTCGTTGACCGCAATGCCGCGCGACAGTCCGGTCACCAGGTTGTCCGAGTCCATTCGGGCCATGAAGGCCATCGAGCGGCCCATGCGATCGCGCTGCATGAAGTGCGGTTCGGCGATGACGTCGTCGAGCAGCTGAAGCGATGTTCCCCGGCTGCTCCCGTCATTGCTGGTCAAGAACCCCGGATCGACAGAGTCATGAGGATCGAGCGTGATCCGAGGATCGAGCGGATCAGCCAGTGCTTCCGCCGAGCTAATCGATCCATTGACGGCTGAGAAATCGATGTCGCCAAGCACAGCCAGCCCCGCGCTCGAGCCACCGATAGGCACATGGCGATTCAGGGCAGCGTAGATGGCATCTTCAAGGCCCGTGTCGGTCCAGAAGTTGATGTAATCCGCCTGATCGCCGCCGTTGATGTAGATGGCTTCAGCGTGAGCAATTTTGTCGTACACGAAGGGATCGTTCGCAGCTTCACGGCTCGGCACGACGAGCGTTTCCACCGAGTCGAGCTGGGCGAGATTGGAGACATAGTTGTTGTAGTACTTGGTCGAGTTCGCGGTCAGGACCACGAAGTCGCCGCCGTTTGCTTTTTCGGCGAGCCATCGAAACGCTTCATCGACCGCCGTGCCGCCGCCCATCAGGGCCAAGCCGCCGGTAGGGTTCGCGCTCGTGTTATCTGCCGCATTGCCCGTCAAGCTGTATTCGTATGCAGGCTTGGTCGAGCTCTTGGTAGCCTTACTCCCAGTGGCCGACGCAGTCGCTAGATCGGTCGAGGAAAGCGATGCCGCGCTGCCAACGGCTTCGCTCGCGACAAACTGCGGACAGGCTGCTCCGACGTCTAATCCCGATAAAGCGGCAAACATGGCTCGCGCCTCCAACGATTCCACGCGAGCCACGAATCGACGCCGAATCCACCTTGATTGCATTGCGCTCCGCCTTTGTCCTACTTAGCCGTCAAGAAAAGCAAAGCGAAGAGGCTATTGCAGAAGTGCCAAACAGACAATGGGCCAAACGCCCATGCCGCCGTGACATTTTTGTCAACACAGCGGCAATGCAGCGCTGATCTCCGCGCTCTCCGCGTCCTCCGCGGTAAAACTCTTTCTCCCTCGCAGATGCGCCATCCCGCACCGCATTGCCATAGACGCCAGCCGCGCGGATTGGCTACTCTTTGCGCTCAATAGGTGCAGCTGGCATCGCTGCTAGCAAATGCGCACCCGAGCTACGAGTTGCCTCCCGAGCGCGAGCTGAATTAGCGGTATGGCCGAGCGGCGGCGGAGAATTCTTACTTTTACACTTGCTTTTAACAGCCGACCACTGCACGAAGCGACCAGGCGCGCTCTGTGCCGGTGGACGTTTCTGTTCTGCGCCGCGCTGCCGGTCCTGCTTACCCTCGCCGCCTGCCTGGCCGAATACCTGCCGGCTTATCAGCGGGCGCGCGCCGCCTGGCACGAACGACAACTCTCGGCATTGCTGGGCTGCGACGTCGAAGTGGCGGCGGTCGAACTGCGAGCGCCCAACCGGCGGCTCGTGCACGGCGTCAAGTTCCTGCATCCGGAGACCGGCGAGACGATCGCTCGCTTGCAGACGCTCGACATCTATGAAGGCTCGGCCGGCTATGCGCTGCGGCTGATCAATCCCGAGCTGGTCTACGATCACTTGGCCAGCGTCTATCGCCTGCTGCACGAGCACGTGCTTTGCCGGCCATCGGGCCGTCCGCAAGTCTCCGTGGCTTGGATCGATGGGCTGTCGATCGCCGGAGGGCGAGGCGGCCGAGTCCATTTTCGCAAAGTGCAATTGGAGATGCGGCGGCTGCCCGACCAGACGCAGGCGACGCTCGCTTTTGCGATCGATGGCCTCGCGGGGCAGCCGGCGACGCTCGCGTTTTCGCGCGTCCACAATGTCGCCGTGCCGACCAGTCATCTCAAGCTGGCGACCGCCGGCCAGCGCATCCCGGCTCAGTGGGTCGCCCAGTTCGCACCGCAGTTCGCGCTGCCAGGCGACGCGGCGGTGATCACCGGTCAGTTCGCTTTAACGTACACGCTCGATCACTGGTCGCTCGAAGGCAGCGGCCGGTTGCTCGACACCGACACGGCCGCCTGGATGCAGCCGCCATTGCTCGACGGATTGGCCAATGTCGATGTGGCGGCGCTCGCGCTGAGCGATCGCGGACTGGATCGCATGCATGGTCGGCTGAGCATCGGCCGCGGCCGCATCCACGACGATCTGATCAAAGCGGCCGATTACGTCGGCATCAAGCCCGCAGCGAATATTGCCAGCTCGGCCAGCTCGCCTCATCCGTTTGAACAGTTGGCTCTCGAGTTCGCGCTCGACTCCACCGGCTTGCAGCTGGGCGCAGGCCTCGCCAGCGGCGCCATCGTCGCCGATCAGTTGGGGCCGCTTGCCGAACAGACGTATTTCGGCAACGTGCCGCTGCGCAATCTCGTCGCGGCGCTCGTGCAAGCCACGCATCCCGAAACGGCGACCAACTTGCTCGAATCGCCGACCGTGCGGCACTTGGTCCAGTGGCTCCCCCGACCGGTAGCCGCCGTCACTGCCTCGGCTGCGCAAAGTAGCTACCAAGCTAACACTGCGTCCGATGGCTCAATCGTGCGCTGAAGAAGTATTACCGCGGAGCATGAGTGTGGCACTGGCTCTGCCAGTGTCTTCTGTTTCGAAGTTGTAAGGCCAGAACGAACGCAATCGCTCTAATGGCCTGCTGCATTGGATCGCCTTGGGCAAATTACAGATTTGCCGCGCCGCAAACTTCGAAGTGAGGAACACTGGCATAGCCAGTGCCACACGAACCGCGGTAAAAAACTTATTGAAGTAGTATGTCGCCGAAGCTGAGCAGGTCGCCGGCTTCTTGAAAGAGCCGCACTTCGACCGAGCCGGGAACTTCCTTGAGCTTTTCGATCCGCCGAGGGCTGAG
>JBQCEI010000058.1:0-5885 GCA_051960375.1 Aureliella sp.
AAAACAATTACCGCACTCGAAGGTCAAAACTCATCAGTGAAAATTCGTTTGAACCACCAAGGCACAAAGACACCGAGGAAGAAGAGAACGCTTAGACGATCTCTTCGGGTGTCGGCTCGCCTTGAGGTGTTGATCGGCGTTTCCGCCACTGGAACCAAATGCCGGCTGAACTGGCTGCCATGATCAGCGCCAGACTGCTCGGTTCGGGGACGGCCGCAATGGATGTGACTGCAACGTTGTCGATTGCCGCGTAGGCTGGAGTAGCCAAGTAATACTCCTGTGAATACGGGTCGTAGGTCTGCCGCGAGCCGAGGAAGCTCACGTTCAGGTGCGACGCGTTGAGCCCCGACAGGTTCACGTCGGTCCAATCGGAAACGATATCTTGTTTGCCGTTGCGAAAGTCGGCCAGGTTGAAGTCGTACACTTTCGACTTATCGTCCGTGTTCGTAAAGCGAACGGTGAAGAAATCGCCGTCGGCAAACTTGGGCCCGGCAAAATTGTTCGGATCGCCATTGCGGATGGTGTCCCAAGTCCAGAGCGTATTGGTGATCGCCAGCGACTGGAAGATGTAACCGGAATCGGCTGCGAGCGTTCCCGAGTCGTAAATCACGCCCCATGTAGCCGATCCGCCCGCGCCGGGTCCCGCCTGTGAGTTGACTGTCGGCACGAAATCGTTGCCGTCGGTGTAATAGGCAATTGGATTGCCGTTAGGCGTTAAAGATGCTTTTTGCGAGAAGCCCACGCCCGACCACGAGTTCCACACCGATAGACCATCGTTGACGAAGCTCGCGTTGCCTGAGCGGATGGTCGTGGGCACTTGATATCCGTTGTCCGGCGGATCGGGATTGGGATCGGGAACGTACGGTTGCCCGGCGAACGATTGATTGCTGATGTTGGGCGACGCAACGAGCGTGTCGCCTTGATAGACCTGGCTATCTTCAAAGGTAGAGACGACCACGTCGGCGTTGAGCCGCGCGGCTGAGGCGAACCAGCTGAGCGAGAGACCGACGAACAAGACTGCAGAGCGAGCCAGACCAGTAAAACGAAATCGCATTGGTGTTTTCTCCCGGCGCAACGACCCGCCACGGCGACGCCGGACGCAGCATGGCAGGCTACTCGGGTAGCTGCCGATGCAACGCCGTACGCTCCGACGGCATAGCGTTGGCCCAATGCACGACATCTTCGGCTATCGATCTTTTGAGCCGCGATGTCTAGGAGGTTCGAAAGCCAAACCCAGATCTCAGTGAGAATTCGGGCAACGACTCACTCGGAGACTGCAACGATCGCCCCAACCCAGGAGGGCCCAGAATCGTCTTGCTTTTGGTAGGTCTTCTGACTTGCCACCCGTCTGATCTGAACGCCTTCTCACTCGAGCGGTTCGAGCAATGGCTTTTCATCAAGATGGAGATTCGACGCGCAGTCGCAAAGCGCCTGCAAAGTGGTCTACAGCGGCCGGACCGTCCCGGAATTGCACCGGAGTTCCCTGTTCGCGGAAACGCCTTGGATTGGCGTCCGCCACCAAATAGCGTCCCTACGATAACCGCATGTTTTCCGAGCGTCAACGTGCCCGATGCTTTTAACCGCTCGTGTGGCACTGGCTATGCCAGTGTCTTCTATTTCGAAGTACCAAGGCCTTGAGCTTCCGCAAAGTGCCCCAATGCCAAACTAAGCTCGTAAGGCCGTAAGCATGTGCGCAGCGGCAGTGAGTCAAAACCATCGAATCACAGAGAACACAGAGCCATCTGCTTGCGTCCTTCTCCGTGCTCTCCGTGCTCTCCGTGCTCTCTGTGCCTCTGTGTTTCCTTCTTGGCTGTTTTCGACGTGGAAAGACTTCTGCTGCCCTGCTTAGAGAGCCGGTGCATGACGGTTAGGTGTTGGAAAATGCCGTTGTTCTAAACGCTGAAAACTTCGAAGAAGAGCCACTGGCATAGCCAGTGCCACACAAGACCCGATCCGGGCAGCTCAATACGTGGTCGGGATGCGGTCGCGGTTGTAGCGGGTGATCAGCGCGGCCAGGATTGTTTTATCGAGGCCATTTTCGAGCAGCGACACGTGGCCATCGGTAAACAGTACCATCGCGCCGCCGGAGTGATCGCTGCGAATCTCGTTGTCGAACGAAGCCGCTTTGGGGTCGTTGATGCCGCCCGATTGCTCGAACGTGTTGCGGCCATTGATCCATTCGCAATCCGGCCCGCGCGTGTCTTCGGCGACGCAGATCGTCTGCGATAAACCATCGCGGATGTCTTCAAAGCGATACGCGCGCTCGTAGATGAAGACGCCGTTGTTGGTGTTGGTGAAAGTGGTGATGCGCTGGCCATAGATGCCCGCGTAGTCGGTTTTTCCGAAGCCTCCCGGCGGCGGGGCGACTGCCGACGGGCAGCGATAAACGCTCAAGCTGACCGAACCAGCTTTAAAATTGGTGGGGGCATCGTAGGGAACTCGGAAGTCGATGCTCTCGTACAGCTCGGTCTGCTCGAGATAGGGGAGGATCATCGCCGACCAGGCAAACTGTTTGCGCGTGTTGGGGCCTTTGGGCGGGCGCCATTCGAGGCAACCTGGGGGAAGCGTGCGGCGCACGCCATGATAGTTGTGCAGAGCGATGCCGATCTGGCGGAGGTTGTTGCTGCACTGCGTTCGGCGGGCTGCCTCGCGAGCCATTTGCACCGCCGGCAAGAGCAGGCCAGTCAGAATGCCGATGATTGCAATAACTACGAGCAGCTCGACAAGCGTAAACGCGCGGCGATCGCTTCGATGGGCGTGCATGGTCGGCATCCTATTAGAGAATCGGTGCAAGCCGCTCAAGCGCGGCCAAACGCTCCGCGCTCTCCGCGTCCTCCGCGGTAAAAAAGAGCATGTCGTTTGCGCATCACGACGATCTCCCCTGGGAAATTACATGTCGTGCGAATCAAGGTAGGTCTTCTGACTCCCGCACTCCCGCTAGCGCTGATCCTTCTCGTCACCGTCCAGTTGTCAAAAGTGGCAACTGGCTTGTGCGGCGACAATGGGTTCTCTTGAATGGCTGCGATCGACGTGCGGATACAGCGGCCGGGCCGTCTCGGAATCTCACCGAAGTTCCCTGTTCGCCCAGGACATACACAGCGGTATGCCGGGCCACCTTGATCCGTTGACGTCGGTTCTATGTCAGCTCAGTCGGATTGTCAATGCGCTGCCTTCCCACCGCGCTCTCTGCGTCCTCCGCGGCAAAACCTACCGCTCCGATCGCGGATTGACACTCGCAAACGTGCTCCAGTAGCATGGCTCACTTTCATCGAAAAAGAGGCTCGAAGCGGCTGAAAAATGACATTGCCAGCGGGAGAAATCAATTTGGTCGACGACGCGATTGCCAAGGCTGATACCCTCATCGAAGCCATGGGTTGGATCCGCCGCTTTCGCGGCAAGACGACGGTCATCAAGCTGGGTGGCAGCCTGCTGGAAGATACCGACGCCATCCGCCATCTGCTGGTCGATGTTATCTTCATGGAAACCGTCGGCATGCGCCCGGTGATCGTGCATGGAGGCGGTCCGTCGATCAATCGAGCGATGGACGAGGCCAAGATCACGCCACAGTGGATCAACGGACGCCGCGTCACCGACGCCGCGACGCTGGGGATCGTCGAGCGCGTGCTCGCCGGCGACATCAACCGCGGGCTCGCTCAAGAGATCGAGCGGCTGGGTGGTCGCGCGGTGAACCTCAGTTTCGAGTCGGGCAACAACGTGCTGACGGGCGAAAAGTTGCTGTTGCCCGATGAAGCGGGGGGCGCGCCGATCGATCTAGGGTTCGTCGGACACGTCACCAAAGTGAACCGAGCCGTCATCGAGAACCTCACCTATGCTGGCCAGGTCCCGGTCATCCCCTCGATGTGCATCGACCAGTCGGGGCAGAAGTACAACGTCAATGCCGACACCGCCGCGATGGCCGTCGCCGAAGCCCTGGGGGCCGAGAAGCTGATTTTTTTAAGCGACGTCAACGGCGTGCGCCGCGACAAACGCGACCCCAGCACGATCATTCACTCGCTAACGGCCGAAGAGGCCAAGCAGCTGATCGCCGACAAAGTGATCGACGCCGGCATGATCCCGAAAGTCGAAGCTTGCCTGTCGACGCTGTCGCGCGGCGTAGGCAAAGTGCACATCATCGACGGTCGGCTGCGGCACTCACTGCTGCTGGAGATTTACACGACCAGCGGCGTCGGCACCGAGATCGTGCAGAGTCGCGCGGCCGGCTGAGACGCAGAAGATTTTTTACCGCGGAGAACGCGGAGAGCGCGGAGAGAAGAATGACTGAGCCGGTGGAACATCTCAGCAGCGAGGATACGCAGAGTCTTTTCGAGCGCTATGTGATTCCCAACTATCGCCGCTATGGTGCGAACCTGGTGCGCGGACGCGGTTCGCAGGTGTGGGATGCCGAGGGGAGGGAGTACCTCGATTTCTTTCCTGGCTGGGGTTGCAACTTGCTGGGACATTGTCCGCCCCGAGTCGTCAAAGCGGTGCAGCGCCAAGTCGCCGAACTGATCCACGTGCCGAACACCTGGCACATGGAATTGCAAGGGCAGTGGGCTCAGATGCTCGTCGAGCGCGCCTTCGATGCGCAGGCTTTCTTTTGCAACAGCGGCGCCGAAGCCAACGAAGCAGCGATCAAGCTGGCCCGGCTGCATCAGGGGCCCGAGCGCTACAAGATCATTACGTTTCAAAACGGTTTTCACGGACGCACCTTCGGCGCCTTGAGCGCCACCGCGCAGCCGCAATACCATGCCGGCTTGGGACCGATGCTGGCCGGATTCAGTTACTGCCCGTGGGGAGATTTGAAAGCGGTCCAGCAGCGCATCGATGATGCGACGGCGGCCATCCTGATCGAACCGATTCAAGGCGAAGGTGGCGTGAACGTGCCGCCGGTCGAGTACCTGCAAGGCCTACGTCAGCTGTGCGACGAACATCAGCTGCTGCTCATCTTCGACGAAGTGCAGACCGGCTGCGGTCGCACTGGCCACTGGTACGGCTATCAGTATTTCGACATCCAGCCCGACATGCTGACGCTGGCCAAGTCGCTCTGCGGCGGCATCGCCGGCGGAGCACTGTTGGCCCGCCGCGAGATTGCCGGCAGCCTCCGTCCGGGCATCCACGCGAGCACCTTCGGCGGCAATCCGATCGCCGCTGCAGCCGGGATCGCCATGCTCGAGACGATCGAAGAAGAAGGGCTGCTCGAGCGAGCCACGGAAATGGCAAACCACTTTGCCGAGCACCTGCAAACGCTCAAGGACCAGTGCCCCGCCGTCCGCGAAATTCGCCAAGCCGGTTTGATGATTGGGATCGAACTGGAGTTTGAGGGAGCCGACGTCGTCGCCCGCTGCCTCGAGCGTGGCCTCTTGATCAACTGCACGCATCGCAACGTGCTGCGACTGCTGCCGGCGATGAATATCAGCTCTGCTGAGATCGACCGCGGAATGGAGATCTTAAGCGCAGCGGTGCGCGAGCAGGCGGATAGTTTTGCTCCGTCGACAAGCGGGTGAACGCAGCAAGCTGTTTGAGTCGCGAAGCGACGGCATGCATGAGCCTGGGACGCAAGTCCCAGGTTGTGCGGCGACCGGAAATTCTCGAGTCGCGAAGCGACGGTACGAGCTTTCCATCACGAGATTCACGAGCAGCGGGCTTCATGTCGTCGCGTTGCGACTAAAGGTCGCGTTGATGCGTTTGAAACCTGGGACTTGCGTCCCAGGCTAATGCATGCCGTCGCTTCGCGACTCGAAACCGAGGGCGAGCGCTGAGCCCGCCGGCTCACTCTTCGGTGATGACTTCGCCGCCGGCCATCGAGGTGAGGTCGACCAAGGGATCGTTGGCCGCTTCCAGGGGGATCGCTCGCACCGAGCAGTCGGCCATCGCGAACTGAATCA
>JBQCEI010000059.1:0-4196 GCA_051960375.1 Aureliella sp.
CAAGAAGCGGGCATACACGGCCGCGACGCGGCCGATTCCAGGCCGCTATTTTTCCAGTATTGGGCCCAATTGGTGCTTGGCTTGCATCCTTTGCCGCTGCGCCGCTGGAGCGCGCATGCAAAGCCCTCACCACGAAACGAGCTGACATGAATTCCGAATCGCACAACGATGACAAGCGAAAAGAAAGAGAAAAACTTTTCGATTTGATGAAGGATTTTGATACGACCGTCCTCATTACGCGCACCACCGGTGGCGAGTTGCGAGGCCGGCCGATGGCCATCGCCGAGATTGGCAAGGAAGACGGCATCTGGTTCTCGACCGCCGTCGACAATCCCATGATCGACGACATCGGCCATGATCCGCAGGTCTGCCTGTCGATGCAAAGCAAGTCGCACTTCGTCTCATTGAGCGGTCGAGCGACGGTCCACGACGACCGCGCCAAGGTTCATCAGCTGTGGAAACCGACCTGGAAGATTTGGTTTCCCGACGGCAAAGACGACCCGAAGATTCGCTTGCTGCAGATCATTCCCGCAGCGGGCGATTACTGGGACCTCGCCGGTAAGAATCGCTGGCGCGTGCTCTGGGAAATGGGCGAGGCATATTGCATGCACCGTCAACCGATCTTCAGCGATCAAGCCCACGCGCACGTCGAACTCCATGAGAACGCGTAATTGACCCAACGTGTAGGTGCACCAAGCAAATGATGCGTCCCATTCGCGCTACGCTCAATAGCCTCACTTGCTTTGTTGAAGACGATTGTGCGACGCTGGCAGCCGCGCTGGCGTACTACTCGGTTTTCTCTCTGCCGCCGCTGGTCTTTTTACTGGTCACCCTGCTCACCGTTACCCTGTCGATGTTTTCCGACACCGAACATGCCGAGGAGCGCGCCAGGCAATTGGTCGAGCGTCACGCCGCCACGATCCTTGGCAACCCGACGATTCAGAACGAGATCGGAGCCATCCTCACGACCAATGAACAAGAGTCGCGAGCCTGGTGGAAGTCGGTCGTGGGCATTGCCGGCGTGCTGGTCGGCGCGACCGGCGTGTTGGCTGCGCTGCAGAATGCGCTGGACCGCGTGTGGCGAGTCGCACCGCGAAAGCATACGCATCGGTGGTGGCACTTTATCCTCAAGCGGTTCCTTTCGCTGGCGATGGTTTTGGGTTTCGGTTTTATCTTGATCGTTTCGTTCGTAGTGAACACGGTCGTCGAAGTGACTTTGACGTCAATCGGCGATCGCTTGGGCTTGTCGCTCGCCTGGGCTGCGATCACCAATTACATCGTGTCGCTGGTGGTGATCGCAATCATGCTGGCAGCCATGTATCGCTACATGCCCGACGCGCGCATCGCTTGGCGGGATGTCTTTCTCGCAGCCGGACTGGCTTCGATCCTCTTCGCAGCCGGCCGCGCCGTGCTCCAGTGGTATTTCCAGTTTGCCAACCCGGCCGCTCAGCTCGGTAGCGCTGCGGCATCGCTGGCCGCGGTCTTCATCTGGGTCTACTACACCTCGATGATCGTGCTGTTGGGAGCCGAGTTCAGCAAGTGCTGGGCGCTGATCCATAACCGCAAGATCAATCCCGAACCGGGTGCCGCTCGCACCGCACCGCTGCCCGAACTGCCGTGCGAATAATTGGACGATCCCTTTAATGCGGCCCGGAGGGCCCGCCGTCAGTAGCCCGGGGCGGAAGCCCCGGGGAACAGGCGATGCGCCCGTTATTCCGCCCCGGAGGGGCCGGCGTAGGCGGTGCAGCGGAGCTACGCCGGCCCCTCCGGGGCGATCTCCATCGTCTCTTTGCGAAGTCACTTTACGGGGCCACGATTCTCATGAGCGACAATGACCAAGTTCTCTGGCAAGGCAAACATCTCGAGGTGCGCTGTCGTGGCACTTGGGAGTATGTCACTCGCAACAACGTCGCTAACGTCGTGGCCATCGTCGCCCTGACGAGCGACCGCGAAGTGATCCTGGTCGAGCAGTTTCGCAAACCGCTCAACCGCAACGTCATCGAGCTCCCCGCCGGGCTCGTCGGCGACGATCCCGGCTCGAAAGACGAAGCTCCGCTCGCCGCCGCCAAACGCGAGCTGCTCGAGGAAACCGGCTACGCGACCGAGCAGTGGACCGAGCTGATGACCGGCTCGACCTCCGCGGGTCTGACCGACGAGACGATCGTGCTGTTCCTGGCTGAGAACGCCAAGCAGATAGCCGATGGCGGCGGCGTGGAACACGAGGACATCGCCGTGCACGTGGTCCCGCTGGACGAGATCGACAAGTGGCTCGCCGCCAGCCAGCGCAACGGCCTGCTCGTCGATTTCAAAGTCCCAGCCGGGCTGTACTTTGCCCGTTGTCGCTAATCACGCTGTATTGAGTCGCGAAGCGACGGCATGCAATAGCCTGGGACGCGAGTCCCAGGTTTCAAGGCTACGCGAATGATTGGAGTCGCGAAGCGACGGCATGAACTCAGTATCAAATTAGTGGTGATCGAGTAAGTGACGATCGATGGTGGATTCCATTTTCCGCGAGGCGATCAGCCAGTTGTGACCTGCCTTCGCTTCCATTGGCAACAACGAACTCAAGTTCCGATGGGAACAGAAGGGTCGCCGTCAGAGCCAGCGCTGCACCAGCGGGGAGTTGGAAGTGGCGAGGAATATCGTCAGCCGGTACACCGAGGAGGACACCGACGCGTCCCTCATCGTTGGCCAGAGACTGGAGCGAATCGCCGACCGGCAATTCCAGTGAGACGATCCCCAGCTCGTCGACAATTTCCGCGACGCCGCCGTGATTAGCGCATTGCTGGGAGATTCCATAAACCAGTTCGAACAACCAGGATCGTTCGAGCTGAGATGGTAATGGATCGGGGGTCTCCGCGATGACCTCAAGTCCGAAACCGCAATTCGGTTCGTCCGTATCGTCAAAGGGATCCGCCAGGCCATCGCTCATGATTGCGATTCCATTCGTACGGCGAATGACCCGCCAAGCCTGGCGTAGATCAGGCCATGCCGGCCCGCCCATGAACGACGGATTGACCAGAGGCGCCAGAACATCCGGCGACACAACACCGAGAGCGCTGGCAAACGCGTCCCGCGCAGCGTAAGTGGCTTGGTTGTCTCTCATGACGTATGCCTCGATGCATTTGCTTCGCTACGTGAGTCTCTACGAACCGCCGAGGGGTCGATACATCGCAGCGGGAATTGTATGCACAGCCCAACTTGCGGCAGCGTACTTCTCGTTGATCCATGGCTGGGGGTCGAACGGGATTATCGACGTGGCAAAGTTGCCAGCAGCCATTCGGCCTTCGATCGTCCGTGACAATTGGAGCATCGTCCGGGTTTCTTCCTCTTCATCGTCAGCATCGTTCAGGTTGCGATACCGCAAATAGAAGTAGGGATCGTTGTCCCAATATAACCAAAGCGCCGTACCGGCATCGCACGCTCGGTGTTGAACGATTTCCAGCAGAGGCTCTACGCCGCGATCGCAGTTCCAATTCGACGCAAACAGATGTAGTTCGATCGGATCGGCGGAATCCGAAAGGAACTCCGTATGAGCGTCGGCAACGCATTGGAGGATAAACTTCTTCCTTTCCGCAGACAGGCGGTCACATACAGAGTGAGCCAGCTTTCTCACTTGTTGCTTGGCTTGCGATATGCGTTGCAGTTCCGCCAGCTCTTCCGGAGTCTTCATTCGGAGCGGTGGTAGGTCAGCCATGTGATTCTCACGTAACGAGGCGGTTGATCGGTTAAGAGGGCCGCGACTAGCCAAAAGAATTCATGTAACCCGAGGCGTAACGGAGGGGCGCTCTCCGACGCAAAGTTTGGCAAAACATGCTTCTGAAGACCCCCAGCCCCTCTCCCCGAAGCGGGGCGAGGGGAGAGAAGAATTGTACCGCGCAAGCGCAAGGCAGTTCTTAGGCTCCCCCTCGCCCCGCTTCGGGGAGAGGGGGCTGGGGTGGCCTGATAAAAACTTCGGAATGGTTCGTTGTTTTCATCTAAGTCTCGTTGCGCATCGTAAAAGCGCAAGGGCGCGAGTTCGCCCCGGAGGGGCCGTCGTCAGTAGCCCGGGGCGGAAGCCCCGGGGACAAAGCAGGCCCATGGCATTTTCCGCCCCGGAGGGGCCGGCGTAGGCGGTTTAGCGGCGCTACGCCGGCCCCTCCGGGGCGGACCGATGCCTGCGCTCTCGCATTCCCCGGGGCTTCCGCCCCGGGCTA
>JBQCEI010000060.1:0-2013 GCA_051960375.1 Aureliella sp.
TATCGAGCCGCTTATCGCCGTTCATGTCGATCGCCCGCACGGCGTAACCGACGGTGAGCTTCACCGGCAACTCCTGCGTCTGCCATGAATCGGCAGCTCGCGCATTGGGTCCCAAGGCCAGCCACCCACCGGCCATCACAACGGTCCAGGCACCTACCCACAACGGACGCAGCATCGATTCTCTCCTCGCCTTGGAAACGGTTTTCATTAGCCGGCACGCCGTAGCGTCCGGTTTCTTCTTATGTAACCCGACGCGTAAGCGAGGGACGAAGTGCCTTGAAGCTTAAATTACCGTCAAGCTCACAGGCGGGTTCGTCCCTCGCTTACGCGTCGGGTTATAAGGCAGCAAACCGCGGGCTACCACCCGGCGGCTCATCAGAGTTCGGGCTAGTGATCGAAGGTAAGAAGAATAAAAACAAAGAGGCACAGAGGGGACGGAGATCGTTTCTTATGCTCTGCGCTCTCTGTGCCTCTGTGCTTAATTCTTTCTCGCCTGTGCACCTAGAACGACAGTTGCCCTTGCGACAAGGCATTGTAGGCGACCAGCCAGGCGGCTACCGCGATGAGCACCAGCACGAGCGTATAAAAAATGACTGCGACCGACCACCAGAATTTCTCTTTGCGGCTGAACACGGGGCTGTACCACAACAGCGGCAGACCGAGGACCGCCATCACGCCGAAGAGCAGTCCCAGGATGAGCGGTCGGCTCTGCAGCACCGCGTTTCGATCCTGATGCCGCGCCGGTGGACGGGGCAGGGGAGCGGAAGTTCCGCCAGGCGAACTGTTACCCGTTGAGCTCGCACCAGGTGGGCTCACGCTGGGCGGGCTGACAACGGGCGGCAACTCGGATGGAGGAGGCGATGAAGAGGGAGGGACGCTCATAAGTCGGCCGATGGTTGAGACTGAGCCAGCTGCAAGCGAGTGACGGCGGGGCTGATCTCGGCCAGCCCGACGGCCGGCGCTTCGCAGGTGTGATGCCGGCAAACATAAAGTGTAGTGCGATCATGTACGGCGGTGCGTCCGATGAAATGCGCGGCGAGTATCTCCACCGTTTCCACCGAATCGCGCATGCCGGCGACGACGCCGTGTGGCACGAAGGCTTCGCGGCAAACACGGCAAGCGGATACCCACTCCCCTTCATCATCGCCGCCGACCAGCACCAGATGCGTGTCTTCATCGAGCCAGCGCAAGAGGGCTCGCAGCATTTGCGCGGCCGCTTGCGGAACCGAACTGAGCAGGCCCGAGCTAGCGACCAACGTATCGTGCGCCGCGGCGATGTAGGGCTGGTGATCGAGCAATCGGCCGAGGGCCAAAAGCCCGCTCGCGGCCATCGCGCTGCCGCTGGGAACGCTGCTCTCATACAAGTCCTTGCTGCGCGTGACCAGTTGTTCGTGATCGTCGGCGGTGAAGAAGAAGCCGCCGCGCGGATCGCGAAAGCGATCGAGCATGATGTCGCCCAGCTCGCCGGCCCAGTCGAGCCACTCTTGGTCGAAGTCGCACTGATAGAGTTCGACCAGCGCATCGAGCAGCGTCGCATAGTCGTCCAGATACGCCGCCAACGACGCGCGGCCTGCGCGCCACGTATGGTGCAGCCGCCCCGATTCATGACGCATTTCGCGGTAGATGAAATGAGCGATCTGCTGAGCGGCGTGCAAAAAGCGAATGTCATCCAAGGCGCGAAAGCCTTTGCAGAATCCCGTGATCGCCAGCGCGTTCCAGCTGAGCAAGACCTTGTCGTCGCGCGCCGGGCGAACGCGACCGCTGCGCAGTTCGTACAGCCGGCCGCGGTCTTCGGCCAGACGCTGCTGCAACTCGGCGGGGTCCTTGCCGAGCTCGCGCGCCAGCTCGTCCAGCGGAATTTGGCGATGCAGAATATTGTGGCCTTCGAAATTGCCCCCTTCGGTGACGTCGTAAGCTCGGCAGAATTCCTCGGCCCGCTCCTCGCCAAGGGCTTGCTTAACCTCGGCCAGCGACCAGACGTAGAACTTGCCCTCGACTCCTTCGCTGTCGGCA
>JBQCEI010000061.1:0-3363 GCA_051960375.1 Aureliella sp.
GTGCCACTGGCCTTAGCCAGTGTCTTGCCTCTCGAAGTTAAGAGCGAACAAGAAGAGCGACGCGCTCCAAGCCCAAGAAGCCCTTCACAGAAGGAGTCGTGCTCCGAAGGCTGCTTGACATTGGAAAGCGGATCTCTCCGTCGCGCTGAACACTTCGAAACGGAAGGCACTGGCTAAGGCCAGTGGCACACAAAGCCATTGTTCATAGACCGGCATTGGCCGTGTCAACTGGCTCAACGCCAGTTGGCACATAAGCGTAGCGCGGAGCCTACAGCTTGGAAAGCATTTCCTTGGCCGCGGCCTTCACTTCCTCGGGCTTCTCGGCCACGACGAGCTTCCTGTAGCCTTCCATCAGAGCATTTCCCTTGGCCGAGTCGGTCGTCTTGATGCCGTTGATGTCCGATTCGAGGCCGGTGATGTTGCTTCCCTTCTTGCCGGTCTTTTCGTACTCTTCGAGCGTCGCGCGGACGTTCTTTTCGATGTCGCTCTCGGGGACGGACATCTTGGTATCTTGGATCCCGCCGCAACCGGTCGTCGAAATGCTGACCATCGCTGCGAAAACGATCATCGCTGCGGAAACAAAGCGCTTCAAACTCATAGATATGCTTCCTAATTCTTGGGTGAGACGCCTGGGAAAGACGAACCCCGCCCAGACGAAACTGAGCGGGGTATAGGTGTGATCTGGCAAAGAGCTATGCCAGAATTTTAGTTGCCCAGCGAGGCGTTGTCACCGCCCCGCGCGCTACCGAGAGCCTGGTAGGTACGCAGGTCGATGCTGTTGGTGATGAACTGCACCGAGCCGTCGCCCATCGCGTGCTGAGCACCACCGGTGTGGCGGCTGCGAGCGGGGAACACGCCGGCCGAGTCACCTTGGCCGCAACCGGGGCACGGCATGCCCGAGACGTACTGCCAGTTGGGCGGAGCGATCGTGTTGATGCCGGTGTTGTACATGCCCGGCGCACTCCAGCGGAAGCCGGCCGAGCTCCGGTGGCTGCTGCCGACCGCTTGGCAGCTCTGGCCGTAGCTGATCAGCATCTGCTGGGTCGGGAACTGGTGGGTCCAGCCGCTCGGGAATGGCGTGTTGAAGGCGAAGTCGCCGTTGACAGCGCTCAACACGGCCGAGTTGGCATCACCCTTGTTGAACTCGGCCAGCATGATCGTGTTGGACAGACCATCGACGATGCTGCCGAAGGTCGTTTCGCGATCGCGCTTGAAGAAGCCGTTCTGGTCGTTGGCACTTACGCTGTAGCCGGAGTTCGAGCCTTCGCTGCAGCCGTAGTTGTTCCAGCCCATGTCGCTCTGTTCAAGCCCAGCGGAGTTCTTGTTGGAGCTGGCCGGGTACGGCAGATCCGACGGGCAAACAAAGGCGGCGATCGGCGTGCGGCCCAGGTACAGCGGCGCAATGACTGAACCGAACAGCGGGGTGGTGGCGTAGTGGTTCTGGTTGAACTTGAACTGGTTGAACAGCGGACCCTGCTCAATGTAGGGAAGCAACATGGTGTGGGCCGAATAGCCGTGCCAGTCGCTGTTCCGCATGCTCGGGGTGGCGTCTTCGGCGTATACCGAACTCGCAAGGCGAGGCACCTTCTTGTGCGTGCTCTCGTAGTTGTGGAATGCCAGCGCAAGCTGCTTCAGGTTGTTGCTGCAAGACATGCGCCGAGCCGCTTCACGAGCGGCTTGAACTGCGGGCAAAAGTAGGCCGACCAGGATGCCAATGATGGCAATCACAACCAACAGTTCGACCAGGGTAAAGCCCTGTTTTCTTCGACTCATACACGTTACTCCACTGGAAAAAAAGATACGAAAAAGCAATTTTGGCCTCTTGGACGGAAAGGAGGCAAAAAAGCAAAACAACGGAATCCATGCCTCCTTGGTGGCCGTTCAGTGATTCTAAATAGCGCACAAACTGGGCCAATAGCACCGAGGGCCCACGGCTATCCGCATAAAGGTGGGTGGTTAAGGTAAATGCGGATCAGAGATAGCTTTGCATGCATTTAAGCCGACGCGGCTGTCGTTTTCCAAATAGTATGGTTTTGCGGTGTTTTTGCGAGCTTGGGTTTGTCGCTTGGGGCGGCGGCGCCCCCTTTTTCGAGCTGGCGTAGAGACGCTGTCCGAGTACAAAAATTACAGGTGCTCTTTCATTAAATTGTCGTTATCTGGACATTTCATCGTCCCGGGGGTGTTGCAAGTGGGCCTAGAGAGAGTAGTCGGGCCGGCCGCACCCGCCCCTCGGGCCGGTGTGGCGCGACGGGTCACTGGCGGTCCAGTGATGCCGTCCCTCACGCCAATACTGTTCGGGGCTCGATGTAACCCGACGCGTAAGCGAGGGACGAACCCGCCACAGCGTTCAATAGCATCCCCTAGCGAAGCGAATCCACGAGCTGTTGGCTCATTGGGTGACCTAGTGGGGCAACGAGATGCCACGTCCTTAATGCCTAATGGATTTACCGACCTTTTTCGGTCCAACCTGCCAAGTCCTGATGGGGGCCCTGAACACCGACTACGCAGCCTTAACGGCAGGTTCGTCTCTCGCTTACGCGTCGGGTTACCAGTCGCGAACAGTATTCCACGAGCCTGACGCCTGAAGCCTGACGCCTGAAGCCTGAAGCCTGCCCAGCTTCTTGTCGGCGCCCCTACACTGGAGCGGTACCCATTTAGTACCTACTTGGTATCTTGAGGGGTATTCGCATGATTCTCGCCTTTTCCTTTTCGACCACATAAGAGTAGTGATATGCGGTGTTTCCTGGCCTGGGCGTTGGTTTTCGGTTCTCTGTTCTGCCTTTCAGCCTGCAAGCCTCGCTCGTCGGAGCGGGCAACTGCGACGTCGACGGGCGAGCACTCGGCCGCTAAGAGTTCGGCGCCGGTGAAGCCCGATGATGCGGCGGTCGTGGCGACTCTGGAGAAAGCGGGAGCGGTCCTGAAGAAGAACAGCTCCGGCCAGGTCGTGCAGGTCGACATGCGCGACGCCGGCGGCGGCAATGAAGAGTTGTTCGCCGCGGCTGCCAAGTTGCCGGCTCTGCAGACGATCATCTGCACCGGCGCCGGCGTGACCGATGCCGCCGTCGCTCCGCTCCGCGGCCACGCGAGTCTCCAGCGGCTCGACGCGGCCGAGCGGAGCATGCTGGGCGATGCCGCGGCCGAAGTCTTGGCGACGATTCCGAATCTGGCCGACTTGAATCTACAGAAGTCGGAAATCTCCGACGCGGCTTATCCGCACTTGGCCAAGCTCGCGAAGCTCAAGCGGCTGCGGGCGCCATTTACCAAAACGGGCGATGCCGGCCTGAAGGCGCTGGCCAACTCGACCCAGCTCGAACTCCTCGATTTCCGCGACTGCACCGGCGTCAGCGACGAGGGAATTGCGGC
>JBQCEI010000062.1:0-2634 GCA_051960375.1 Aureliella sp.
GATCGAATCGAAGCCCGCCCGATTGGCCATCTCGAGACACTCTCGAAGCGACATGCGCTGAGGATACGGGAAGGCCCACTGGTTGATGCTCTTGCGGAAGTTGTAGCGCACGGGACTGGCGCGGCGATCGTCGCGCGGGGACGAGGAAGCGGCCGACGCCGAACCGGACGCTTGCGAAGCCGCCGGCGTCTGCGACAGAGCGGTGTTGGATGCTAAGGCTGCAGCGGCGGTGGCCATCGAAAACGATAGCAGCTCGCGGCGACTGACCGAACGCGTTTGTGCAAAAGGACCGTTCATAAAAGCGTGGGCCTTCGAAGCAAAAAGAGGATGGAAAGCTCGACCGCGAGGCAGGAAGCTGCCCAATGTTTATGCAGCCTTTTAACTTACACAGTTTTTCAACAAGACAACGCCCGCGGCAAATGCACAGCCCCTCGATGAAGGAAAACAAAGCTCCATTACACAATCTTTGCGCAACGTTAACGGAAACGGCACCGACTTTGCCATATTCAGCTGCCATCCTACCGAAAGAATTCGGGAACCGAGGTGGGCTGAGAGCCCGTCGAAATAGTGAACCGGCACGCGGCAGCGTCCGGTTTCTTCCCGCGCTCCCCGCGGGCGACCGCTCAGCCGCTGATTGTTAACAGACGGAGGAACAGAGCATGTCGACTTGCCCAGCAATTCCCGCGACCGTTGATTGGAGCGCAAAGTGGCTAGCGCGAACACACAACCTGCGCAGCGCAGCGCTGGCCATGCTGAGCAGCGTTTGGACGCTGATCGCGTGCAAGGCGGTCATCGGTTGCGCTTCGGCGTTCGACACTTACTTGACGCTCAAGTACGCCACCTCGCTGCCGACCTACGAACAGAACCCGATCGGCCGTTGGCTGATGGGACTCGATGCCGGGCCGGAAGCCGACACGCAACAGATCGCCGCTTTCATCACCGCCAAGTTTGTCGGCACCGTGATCGTGCTGCTGACCATTCAAGGCTTGGCGTTCTGGCGCTTGCGCTTGGCCGGAATGGTCGCTGTTCCGGTCGCCGCCTTTCAACTCCTGCTCGTGCTGCACCTGATGTTCGTTCGCGGGTAACCGATCAGATTCGCCCCGGAGGGGCCGTCGTCAGTAGCCCGGGGCGGAAGCCCCGGGGACGAAGGGTTCCCGTGAAAATTTCCGCCCCGGCGGGGCCGGCGCAGGCGTGTCACGGCGCTACGCCGGCCCCTCCGGGGCGAACGATTTTTGCGCTGTCGCTTTCCCGGGGCTTCCGCCCCGGGCTACTGACGGCGGGCCCTCCGGGCCGCTATTGACAGCCGACTCATGCCGCCTTGGGCCGCTTCGATTTCGAGTACGTGATCGCGGCCACGCCGGCGACGATGACGCTGGCAGCGAGGAAGATGCGCGGGCCGACGACTTCATCGAGCACCCACCAGCCGAGGAACACCGCTACGATGGGATTGACGTACGCGTAGGTTGACACCAGCGTCGGCGAGCAGTGTTGCATCAACCAGACGAAGCAGGGAAACGCGACGAGCGATCCGGCCAGGAGCAAGTACAGCCAAGCGATCCAGGACTCGAGCGTGATCGCGCTCCACGCTATGTGCTGCGGTTCGCCGAAGGCCCATGCAGCCAGCGCCAACCATAGACCGCCGCCGAGCATCTGAATGGCCGCGCCGACCAGCGGCTCAGCGGGATCGGATAGACCGCGCGAAGCGACCGAGCCAATCGTCCAGCTGATCGATGCCAGTATGAGCGCGGCGATCGGCAACAGCGGCACGCGGTCACCACCTTCAGCCACCAGCGCGGGCCAGACCAACAACGCCAAGCCCACAAACCCAAGCAGCAAGCCGATGATCGTCAACGGCGCTGGCCGCGCATGGCCCGCGCCGGTTCCGCTGCGCATCGCCAACAGCCACTCGGCTAGGACGATAAAGACCGGAGTGAGCGAGACGACGAGCGTTGCCATGCCGCTGGGCGCGTCTTGCTCGGCCCACACAACCAGGCCGTTGCCCCCCAGCAGCATGAACGCGCCGATGATCGCATTGTCGCGCCACTGCCGCGCGGTGGCATGAAAGCGGCGGGTGCTCAGCAAAATCGCCCAGAGGATTCCGCCGGCGATCACGAAACGCGCGGCGGCCATCAATAGCGGCGGCATCGTCTCGACCGCCACTTTGATCGCCATATAAGTGGAACCCCAGACGACATAGATCGTCGCAAACGCCGCCACGAGGGCGACGATCGCAGGTTTCTTTACCCGAGGCGCAGTGGTCGCGGCCGACGTGCAGGGGGGCTCGGTCGGCCGCGGCATCGGGGGGTGTCGGCGAAGTGCGAGCTTGCTGATGGTGAACCTCCGGGGAACTGCAAGTCCATTTTTTACCGCGGAGACGCTCAGGCGCAGAGGCCTGCCGCACGCTCTGCGCGCCTCTGCGGTAAAAATCGGCCTAGAAAACGTTGGCTTGGACACCCCGCGATCAACTTAAGTTCACGGAGTTATCTTTTCGGCACGAAGCTTGCCGTAAGCCAAATGCTACTGACAGCGGTCGGCTGAGTGCCAAGCCGCGCTCGTCGCAATCAACTTTGGTCCATGAGGTACGATCACATGAAGAAAACGTTTTTGGCTATGCTAGCGGCTCTTAGTAGCTGC
>JBQCEI010000063.1:0-3356 GCA_051960375.1 Aureliella sp.
GAACTGACGCCTGACTTATTATCAAGTCCCGGAGGGACGACAGCCTTGCTCCCGGCTCGTCTTCGTGCTCCCTCTGTCGTCCCTCCGGGACTTACTCTCACTGCGCTGACTTGATCCGGCGGCTCGCGCCGCCGGCATGGGGCTGCCGTCCCTAACGGGACTAAAAACCAATTACCGCTGAACAGCGGGCCGGGCTACAGCTGCAAGTAGCTATCGGGAGCGAGGCTGGTGGCCAGCATCACCGCATTGATGCCGGGATGTTCGGTCCAAGTGCGGCAGCGGCGATGCGCCGGATCGGACCAGAATGTTTCGATCTCGGCGGCCAGCCCCTGACAGCTTTGCAGGCGGTCGCTCACGGTGACCAGATCGCGATCCCAATCGACCAAGCGCATAATCCGCTCGAGGCCATGGATGCCGATCGACAAACCGAGCTCGCGGAAGGCCAGGCGGCGTTCGCACGAAGCGTACAGCGTCGCTGTGCGGAGGTATTGCTGCAAGCTCGCCTCGGCCGCCTTCAAAATTTGGCTCAGCAGCTCGCGCCGCGCCACTCGCCGCTCAAAGATCAATTCGGCCAGGCGAGTCGCATCGTCCAGCAGACCACCGATGCCGAGCGGATCGGAGGTGATCAGACAACTGCGGCTGATCATTTCCGTCATGTCGGCAATCGCGCTACCCAGGTCCGAACTCGATTCGACGTCGAATCGCTCGGTCGTTTGCAGTTCGAGGTACGTGATCAGCCCGTCGAGCGGATCGTGCTGGCCCATCGACGAAACCAGCGGTCGCTTCAGATCGGTGCTCATCTTCCAGTACATCCGCTTTGGACCGCCCGGAGTGAGCCGATACGTAAACGCATTGTGGGCAGCGGTGGCCAGCTCGACAGCCCACTGGTGATAGCGCTCCTGTTCGGTGAAGCGGCTCATGCGATAGAGCGCATGCATCCACTTGGTCAAGTAATGGTAATACTGGCCATCGCGCTCCCATTCCAAATCGGGATCGTATGGCTCGCCCACGCCGCGCTCAAGCAGTTCCTTGCCGATGCGCAGGCCGCCTTGCGTCGGATGGTCGGTCCCTTTGGCGTCGGGCAGGCCGCTGATCCAGCCGCAGCGCGGATCATCATCGCGGTGGCGCCCCAAAATGAAATGCACTTGCTCGACCAGTCGCTCGGCCAGTTGCAGATACTTGTCCTCGCCGGTCTGACGAGCCAGTCCGAGATAGTTGCAGACTGCATAGGCGTCGGTCCACAAATAGCGACGCGGCGGACGATCGCCGATCAGCCCGCTTGCGATGGCAAATTCGTCCATCAGACTTTGAGCGAGGCTGGTGGTCATGCTGGTTCCTTCACTTCGCCCGCTCATGGGTGTGACGTCCTTTTTTATAAGCCGCAGGCTTGCGACCTGTAAGGTCGCCTATGTCAGCCCAGGGCAAGACGCCGACAGGCGGCGCAGCCCTGGGTAAAGGGAACGATGGGTATGTCGGCCCTGAAAGGTGCCGCTCATTGTGAGCTCAAAGAACTGATTTGGTCTTTCGGTAACGGCAGACACAGGAATGAGCGGCCCTGTCAGGGCCGACATGCCGCAATGTCCCTTTACCCAGGGCTGCGTCGGCCTCGCGGCCTTCTTGCCCTGGGCTGATATAGGCGACCTTACAGGTCGCTTTCCGCAGGTACCACCCCTTACCGATCGAGCGTCGCGAACGGATGCGATGGTTCGTGTTGGCGGGACTGTTCGGTGGTCAGCGGGCGAACGGCCGATGTTTCGTCAAACCAGATCCACTCGTCGAACTGGGCGGGCAGCGAAGCGTCGAAGTAATGGCTCAGTCGTTCGGTCTCCGGCCGATAGATCACTCCGATGGCCCGTTCCAAGCGCCGCGGCGCCAGCGAGGAAATCAGTTGCTTGTTGGACGATCGGGCCAGCGGCAGGAAGAATGCGTTCATCTCGGCCAGATGCATCAAGCGCTCGTAGCTTTCCTTGTGCGCGGGCCGCACGGTTTTGATTTCCATCGGGCCTTCCCATTCCGAGGCGGCGGCCACGGTGCCGTGATCGGTCCCTTGTCCGATGGCATAGCAGTCGTTGCCGAAGGCTTCGCGGCACAGCTGGCCGACGTTGATCTGGCCGTGCATGCCGAACTGAGTTGCCGCTGCATTGCCGAGGTGAGAATTGTGTTCCCAGACGACCGCTTTGGAGCGGGCTCCGCGGCGCTCGAGCAACAGTTTCAGCGTTTCGAACATGTGCGTATCGCGGTGGTTCCACGATTCGTCCGAGCCGTAGTACATGATGCGATAATAATGCTCGGCATCGGCCACCAATCGCGCGTTGAGCTGAGCATCGAACAGATCTTCGCCGTCTTGCAGCGCCGACTCCAACTGCCGGCGCGACATGTCTTGCAGCATCTTGACCGCTTCTTCTTCGCACGTGCGGTAGCGTCCGCTGATCGCCGCCGCGCCGTAACTAGACGGGTCCGATTCCCAAGGGGTCAAGCAGCCATAGCGCCTGCGGGCTACCTTGGCGCTCTCCGGATCGACCGAGTCGAGATACTTCAGCACGCGGTCGATCGAGGTGTACATGCTGTAGAGGTCGAGTCCATAGAAACCGACGGGTCGGCCCGGCGCGCGGCGCCGCATGTTCGAATCGCGCAGCCAATGGACGAAGTCGAGCACTTCGTGATTGCGCCACATCCACGTCGGGAATCTTGCAAACGCTTCCCAGTCGTACGGCTCCTCACGCTCGCGGTGCGTCACGTATTCATGGATGCGATACGCGTCGGGCCAGTCTGCTTCGACGGCTACGAAGTCGAAACCCTTTTGCTCGATCAGCGCCTTGGTGATCTCGCAGCGAATGCGGTAGAACTCCGACGTGCCGTGAGTCGCTTCGCCGATCAAGACGACCCGCGCATCGCCAATGCGCTTCAGCAGCGGCTGCAGATTGACCGTGTCGATCGAAGCGATCGGCTCGGCGGCTTCGCGAATCATTTCCGGAAGGCTGGGCCTTGCGCGGGCCGGTGCTGGAGCGACCTTCGGCTTTCGCGACTCCCCTTCGTCTCGCCAGGCCGCTTCGCCGATCAGCGGCACGAAGCGCACCGCGCCCAGCTCGTCGTATTCGTAATCGTCTTCACCGCGTCGAATGGCCCGAATCAGTTGTTGCGAGTCCTTGTCCTCGCCGACCGGGATAATCAAGCGTCCGCCGATTGCCAGTTGTTCCAGCAGCGCAGTGGGTATCTTGGGGCTGCCGGCCGCGACGGCGATCGCATCGAAGGGAGCTTCGTCGGGCCAGCCCAGTGTGCCATCGCCGCATCGCACGCGAACGTTGGAGTAGCCCAAGCGTTTGAGCCGCTCAGCGGCACTATCGGCCAGTTCGCGA
>JBQCEI010000064.1:0-5868 GCA_051960375.1 Aureliella sp.
GTGATATGGTCGCGATCGACTTGCAAGCGATTGCAGTTGATGCGACTGGTCATCACGTTGCCCGAGTAGAACTTGTGGCGAAACTCGGCGGGAAACTGATCGGCCATGTAGTAATTGATGCCACAGATCGCGGTGCTGCCGTGCAAGTGGTTCATCAGCGGCGGCACGAAGCCCAATCCGTCGTGCGGCCGTCCGAAGCTCTCGTAGCAACCGCCGCGAATCAGCAGCGTCACAGGTTTGCTGTGGCAATCGGCGGTGAACCAGTTGCCCCACTCGTCGCTGGTCATGCCGAACGGATTGACTTGCCCGCTGGTGAACTGCTCGACGTGCGAACCGTCGGCGCGAAAGCGGAACGTATTGCCTGAGATCAGATGAATCTCCGAACCGTCGGCCGCTTCGACGTGCGATTGGTTGTTGAATCCGTGGCAAGCATAGACCCAGCCATCCGGGCCGAGGCGCAACGCGTTGATCATGCCGTGCGTGTCGCGCGACGTATCGAACGGCCCGAGCAGAACTTTGCGTTCGTCGCAGCGGCCATCGCCGTCGACATCCCTCAAGTGCATTATGTTGGGAATGCTGAAGCAGATCACTCCGTCGTCGACCGGCAAGATACCGATCGGAATGTTCAGCCCATCGGCAAACGTGGTCACCGTTTCAAACGAACCGTTGCCATCGCGATCGGCGAGGACCTTGATTGAATCGCGAGCCGGAGCGCCCGGGGCGGCAGGGTACGGATACTCGAGCGTATCGGTGACCCACAAGCGGCCCAGTTTATCGAAAGCCATGTTGAGCGGTTTGGAGATCTGCGGCTCGGCCGCTACCAGCTCAGCCACAAAGCCGGCCGGCAAGTGAAACCCGGCCTGCTCTTCAGCAGGGCTTAGCTTGTTGGTCGGACGCACTCCTTCGCCGTAGACGGCTTCAGGCGTGCGCGGCGGCTCGGCTCCCTGGTCGCCAGCCCGGCAGGTGATCATTCCCGACGCCAGAGCAGCGATCCAAGCGAAAGCGATTGCGACAACGCGGCGAGAAAAATAGTTCGAACGAAAAGCGAAGAGCAACGACATTGGGCAAGTCGTCCTTTTGAGGTTGGAAGTGGTGGGTTCAGATCTCGAGGAGAGATGATAAAGACTAACTTTTTACCGCGGAGGCGCGGAGAGCGCGGAGGAGAAAAGTCAGCTTAGGTCGCCGACATTGAGCAATTCCATATCAGCGGGCGGAAGGAACTTAGGCAGGGGATGGAAGAACGTGGGGCTGCGCAGTTTGTGCCGCACTGAGACGAGCCGGAACTGATCGCGTGAAAGGGGCTGAGGCAACGTCATGCCCCGCCGGCGGACGAAGAACTCAAGAGCCGCGTGCTCGCCCTTGGCAAAAATCTCGGTCACGGTGGCGATACCCGGCTCGAAGCGTCCGAAATGGCTCAGCAGCTCGACGCGGTCACCGACGCGCACATCGGGGCTCGGCACGCGCAGCCACATGCTCGGCCGCACGCGCAGTCGGATGCGACCATAGTGCAGATGATAGTGCGTACCATCGTAGCGCACGCGCTCGAAGACGCGGCCGCTGGGGATTAGCCTCGAAGCGACTGCGATATCGTGCGGATGAATCCAGCTATGCCCCGGCGCAGGCCACTGGCTGTACACGCCGAAATCAGGCAGATCAGGTCGATATCCGGTCACGCCAGTCACGGTGGAGTTCGTTAAAACCTTCGTTCCCAAGTCCGAAATCGATCAGCCGAGCCTTCGCCCAGGTATCACGAGACCATTGTAACGCTAGGACTGGTATAATGCTCAGAGGAGAAATGCCATGCCCGATATTCAATCTCTACTCTCAGATGCCGCTCGACTCCCGATCGCCGACCGAATCGAGCTGATAGAGGCCTTGTGGGACACGGTTCCCGCCGAGGCACTGCCTCCGTTATCTAATGAGTGGTTGGCCGAAATTCAGAGGCGGTCTGCCCAGTACGAAAGCGGCTCGGTCGAGACCATTCCTTGGGAACAAGTCAAAAGCGCTGCTCTGAGTCGTTTATCGCGCAACAACGACTGAACAATGCTTCCGATTAGCTATCTTCCGGCCGCCCAGCGCGACTTCGAGTTTCTGCCGCGCATTCTCCGCGCTCTCTGCGTCCTCCGCGGTAAAAAATCCGTCTGCGGCGATACGGTAGTTGCAACACGCCAGTAGCTATCGCGCCGCTCGCATCCGCGCATTCAGCAAAAAGTGTTACAATCCGAGGCGACACTTAGCCGCTAGCGCGGTGCCACGAACTACTTGCTAAGCGATCCTATGACCGACCGAAGTTCTCCGGCGATCGAAGTCCTCGGGCTGAAGAAAACGTACAAGTCGGGTTGGTTCGGGACCAAGCGTTTTCAATCGCTAGCGGGCGTCGATCTGCAAGTGCGGCGCGGCGAGGTGTTCGGCCTGCTCGGGCCCAACGGGGCCGGCAAGACCACGCTCATCAAAGTTCTGCTCGGGATTATCCGCCCCAGCGGCGGCTCGGCGACGGTGCTCGGAGAGCGCGCCGGCAGTAAAGCGGCTCGCAAACAAATCGGCTACCTCCCCGAAAACCTCAACTTCGCCAGCCATCAAACTGCACTCAGAGCCATGCGTTTTTACGGCCGACTGAGCCGCATGGACGAGAGCGCGATTCGCAAGCGCAGCCACGCCTTGATCGATCTGGTCGGCCTGGCAGGCCGCGAGCGCGAACTCGTGACGCAGTTCAGCAAAGGGATGCGCCAGCGGCTCGGTTTGGCGCAGGCCATGCTTCACGATCCGAACCTGCTCGTGCTCGACGAACCGACCGACGGCCTCGATCCGGTCGGCCGCTCGCAGATTCGCCAGTTGATCTCACTGCTGCGCGATCAGGGCAAGACGGTGTTCCTCAACAGCCACATCTTGCAGGAGGTCGAACTGATCTGCGATCGCGTGGCGATTCTGGTCAACGGCACGCTGCGCGGCGTCGGTCGACCACGCGAACTGTCCGAACAGTTCCATGGAGCACTCGGCGAGACGGTCACGCTGGAGCTTGCCGGCGTCGGCGAAGCGCTCGATGCGCTGGCCCGCGACGTTTCGGGCAAGCTGACCGCACTGCCCAACGAGCGCTGGCTCTTGAGCGCGCCGGTCAACTCGCAAAGCGACGTCGACCAGATCGTCGATCGAGTCCGAGCTCAAGGGGCCAGCCTGATCCGGCTCGAGCGCAGCCGACCCAGCCTCGAACAAGTCTTTCTATCCATGGTGGCCGAACCTCGCCCTCAGGCTCCTGCACCGATGCCCGCGCAAGTCATGGCGGACAATCTATGAAACCGTATCTGGCAATTTTGATCGACTCGTTTTGGGAAGCGGTCACCAGCAAGGTGCTCTGGGCGGTGCTGATCGGCTGGTCGTTGCTGCTGGCCAGCCTGGCGCCGTTCGGATTCATCACCGAAAGAAGCTGGGAGGTACTGCGCAACGACATTCGCACTTCACTGGGTCTCGCGCAAAAGATGGCCGCCGGCCTGACGCCCGAAGCAACGGCGGCTCAGAAGCGTCTGGCCGAACATCTGAGCCCGGCCTTCAAAAAGAAACTCGCTGCGGCCAACGCCGATGCCAATCATCGCGACGCCCAACTCGACCGCATCACCAAAAGCGAATTGGTCGGCCAACTCAATCGCTTGCTCAAGATTCGAGACCTCTACGATCCGGAATCATTTCCGATTGCCTACCGCAGCATGCTTCTCAAGGGGATTACCGACAAGACACCCGAGGAACGCACCGAGGCGGAGGTCGAGGAACTGAACCGGCGGCTGCTGCAAAGCGTCTATGCCGCCGATCTGAAGGCGCCGCGCGGCGAGCAACTGTGGATCGGCTACGCAGGTATCAAACTAGGCCAAGCCCTGCCCGTGACGCGCAGTATGGCTAACGAGTTTGTCCAGCGGTATGCACTCGAGATCATCGTCCGTTACGGTTTTTCGTTGGTGACCGTGTTCATCGGCCTGATCATCACCAGCCCGATGATCCCCGAAACGTTTCGTTCCGGTTCGCTGCATCTGCTGCTGAGCAAGCCGATTTCGCGTCCGCTGGTTTACCTGACCAAGTTCTTTGGCGGCACGATTTTCGTCTTGATCAATATCACCTTCCTGCTGACCGGATTGTATCTGCTGGTCGGTTGGCGACTGGGTATTTGGAATACCGGACTGCTGCTGTGCATTCCGCTGCTGCTGTTTGTGTTCGTGATTTTCTACAGCGTCTCGGCGCTCGTAGGGGTGATCTGGAACAACGCGATCATCAGCGTCGTCGTCTGCCTCGTCTTCTGGGTCTTCTGCTTCGTGCTCGGCGTACTCGAATCGCAGCTCCGACTGGCCGCGCAGTGGCATCCGCAAATCGTTCGCTTCCAGGTGGTCGAGGAGGACGTCCTGGCGATCACCCAAGCGGGCGCTGTGAACGTGTGGAACGAAAAGTTTCACGTCTGGCAGCCAGCAGCCGAACTGCACGAGGGCTTTTCCGGACGCGTGCTCGGTCCGCTCTACGATGCCAAGCGCCACCGCCTGGTGATGCGTTCCGATTATCTCGACGGCACGGGGGACTACGTCACCCGCTCGCGCAACTTCATCTACGTCGACCTCAGCGAGCCCGAAGAAGAAACCGCACCGAGCCAGCCTCAAGCCAAGCCGGAATTGCAGCCCGAGCCCGAATCGCAGGCCGAACCGGAATCGCAGGCTGAGCCGGCTGCGGACGGCTCGTCCGAATCGCCCGACGAAACCGAGGACTCCGAGTCGACCGCCATGTACGACGCAGGCACACCGCCGAGCACGACCGAGGAAGCGCGCCGCAAACCGCACTGGCCCAGCGAAAGTGGCATCGAGCCACCGATGCTCATGATCGATCTCGTGCAGCTGGGCGGACGCACGTTGGCCATCACCCGCAACGGCATCTACGAGATCGACTGGAATGCGATCGAAGTGAGCCAAGCGACGCAAACAGCCAAGTCGACCGGCGGCCTGTTCGGCAACCTCGGTGCGGTCCTCGAGCGCTTCAAGCCCGTTCCGTTCCGCGATCTAAGTCCCAGCGGCTATACCTTCGGAGACAGCGTCCGCGTCGCCACGACGGCCGACCAATCGCACCTCTACATCTACAACGATGGCCAGGTCGACGCGCTCCAGTTCGATCAAGCCGCTTATAAGTTTGTCGTCGAGCATTCGCTTCAGCTCGACGGCGACAAATCGCAGTCGGCCTTGATCGCCGTCGGCAGCGAGCACTGCGTCGTGGCCCGCGAGCAGCCGCCGGTGCTGGTGCTGCCGCGCGACTTGAGCAGCATCGCCGGAGAGATCGCAATTCCCGAAGAAAGCGACGTGCGTCAGATCACGGCGATCATCGACACCGACCGCTTCTCAATCGTTACGCACGAAAACGATTGGTATGAACTCGATGCGGCATCGCTGCAGCTCGCGCGCGTGCAGTGTCCGTGGCAAGGTTCCGTCACTGGCGCGACCTGGCTGTCGGAAGAAGAGGTGTGGGTCGGCATCAAACCGAACCGCGCCGCGTTGCGGAACGCCAAGAGCCGCACCACGCTCCGCTTGCTTACCCCGTCCCCATCGCGGCTCGATATTTTTTACAACTACATCGCTCGACCGCTGTACCTGGTCAACCCGAAGCCATCGTCGCTCAATGGCGCGCTCGAAAAACTGCTCAGCAATAAACCCGCCGGCCAAACGCAGCTGTTCCACAACGATCTGGCCGCGGCCCGCGTCGAAGTCGAAGTCTGGCAGCCGCTGATCAGCAACCTCGTCTTCGTCGCGGTGTTGCTGGCCGCCGGATGCATCTATGTCAGCCGCCGCGAGTTCTGATTTTTTACCGCGGAGGACGCGGAGAGCGCGGAGGATAAAGACTGGGCATCTCTCC
>JBQCEI010000065.1:0-3482 GCA_051960375.1 Aureliella sp.
CTTTCACCGGCGAACTCAGCGGCCCAATGCTCCTGGACATCGGTTGCCGCTATGTGATCCTCGGCCACAGTGAGCGTCGTCAGTTCTTTGGCGAAACCGATCAGTCGGTCAATCAAAAAGTGAAAGCCGCTCTGGGTGTGGGACTGACGCCGATCGTGTGCGTCGGCGAAACGCTCCAGCAGCGCGAAGCGAACGAGACCGATCGCGTCATCGACGAGCAGTGCCGCGGTTCGCTCGCAGGGCTCTCGAGCGAACAAGCTGCCAAGCTGGTCATCGCCTACGAACCGGTGTGGGCGATCGGCACCGGCAAGACCGCTACACCCGAGCAGGCCGAAGAGGTGCACGCGCACATTCGCCAGTTGCTCACCGAACTATTCGGCAAAGCCACCGCCGATGGTTTGCGAATTCAATACGGTGGCAGCGTCAAGGCAGACAACGCGGCTGAACTATTGCGGCAGCCGAACATCGACGGCGCGCTGGTCGGCGGTGCATCGCTCAAGGCCGACGGCTTTGCAGCCATCGTCAAGGCGGCCGTTTAACAACGCAAAACGCAACGCAAAACAGAGGAATGATTTTCATGTTGATTGGTGTGATGGCCCAGTACGTGTTCGGCATCGCGATTTTTGTCACGTCGGTGTTTCTGGTCATGCTCGTCCTGGTCCAGCGCGGCCGCGGCGGCGGTCTGGTCGGTGCGCTGGGCGGGCCAGGAGGGCAGAGCGCCCTGGGTACCAAGGCCGGCGACATCTTCACTCGCATCACCATCGTCGTGGCAGCGATCTGGATCTTCCTGTGCGCGGCAGCCGTCCGCGTGCTCAACCCGAGCGATTCCAGTGGGCTGGCTGAACTGGATGAAGTTGCCGACGTCCGATCGGGACAGATGGAAAGCCAACCGGGAACCATCGGCACCAACCCGGCGACGACGATCCCACGCGACGCAGCCCCTGGCGCCTCCGATAGAGCCGCTCCAGGCGAAAGCACGCCCGGCAGCGCCACCGTCGTGCCGGCCAATCCTCGCCCTTCGACCACTGCACCGGCAACACCACCGGCGACTGCTCCGGCTCCGGCCACTTCCGCGCCGACGACGCCAACCGCTCCGGTCGACAGCGGGGCCCCCGAGAACAGCTTGAGGCCAAGCAAGCCAGCCGAGAGCGCTCCACCGGCCGAAGGCCAGCCGCCCGCTCCTGCGGATAAGCCCGAAGACGCCGCCGCTGCTGAAGAAAAGCCGAGCGAGCCGGCCACCGAAGCAGCCGACAAGTCCGAATAATCGGCCGCAGGGCGTCAGCCCGCGGTTCCCAACATCAGCCGCAGGGCGTTAGCCCGCGGTTCCCGATAATCAGCCGCAGGGCGTTAGCCCGCGGTTGGCCGCTTGGCGGCTGATGAATCTACTGTCCCGTTCGTCCGATCAATCCCCCGAGTCAGGATCGCCCCTCGTGCTACTTAGTATGACCGGTCAAGGCCAGAGCCGGCGCATCGTTGGCGCGACGGAAGTCACGGTCGAGATCCGCGCCGTCAACAACCGGTTCTTCAAGCTGCAACTGCGCACCAGCGACATTCTCAGCCGCCTGGAGCCGCAGATCGAATCGCTGGCTCGCCAAAACGTGCGCCGCGGCTCGCTGAATATGAGCGTCTACATCAGCCGCGCGGCCCGCTCGACCGATTACCGCCTCGAGGAAGTGGCCATCGCCAGCTACTACTCGCAGTGCCAGGCGATCGCCGGTCGGCTCGGCATCGATGCCCAAGTGACGCTCGGACAGTTGCTGGCCCTGCCGCGCGTCGTGGCCGAGAGCGAATCGCAGGAGCGCGAGCCGAGCGACGAACTGGCCAGCGAGACGCTGGCCGCCGTAGGCGATGCGCTCAAGTGCCTCAATCGCATGCGCGAAGCCGAAGGAGCCAACATGGCCGCCGAGCTCCGCGGCCAGCTCGAACGCATCAACCACATCAAGCAAGCCATTGAAAAAAAGGCTCCGCAGGTCATCGAGGAATACCGCGAGCGTTTGCACTCGCGGGTGCAGCAAGCCCTGACGACCGCCGGCGCCGACATCCACACGATCGATTTGCTGCGAGAAACGCAGATCTTCGCCGACAAGGCCGATGTCCGCGAAGAAATCGTGCGGCTGCGAAGCCACACGCGGCAGTTCGCCAACTTGCTCGACGACGAAGAGAGCCAGGGGCGGAAACTCGATTTCCTCATTCAGGAAATGTTCCGCGAAGCCAACACGATCGGCTCCAAGGCAGGCGACTCGGAGATCGCTCAGCGGGTCGTCGACATCAAGGCGATTATCGAACAGATGCGCGAACTGGTGCAGAACGCGGAGTGAAGACTGTGGTCGAACCTGGACGCCTGGTGATTCTGTCGGGTCCTTCGGGGGCCGGAAAATCGACCGTGGTGCGCGAACTGATCCGCACGTGTCACCTCCCATTAATGCTGAGCGTATCGGCTACGACGCGAGCGCCGCGAAACGGCGAAGTGCACGGCCGCGATTACTACTTCATGAGCCAAGAGGAGTTCGCCCGCCGCCGCGACGCCGACGAGTTCCTCGAATGCAAAGAGGTGTTCGGCCAAAACTGGTACGGCACGCTGCGGTCGGTCGTCGACGAAGGGCTGCAAGCCGGCAAGTGGGTCATCCTCGAGATCGACGTCCAAGGAGCCCTCAGCGTCCTGGAGCAGCGACCGGGCACGATCAGCCTGTTTGTGCATCCCGGATCGCAAGCTGAACTAGAAAAACGACTCCGCTGCCGCGGCACCGAAAGCGAGCCCGTGATCGCCCGCCGTTTGCAAGTGGCCGCCGACGAGATGACGTACATTAATCAGTACGACTTCGAAGTGATCAACCGAGATGTTTCCGAGACCGTCCAAAATATCTGTCAACTGCTGAAGCAGAGAGTATCGTGCTAAGGCAGACCCCATCGCAGGAGAGCTCACACAATGCTTGAAGACCTCAAAGAAGAAGCCATCGTCAACAAGGTCGGTGGTCGTTTCAAACTTTCGACCCTGATCCAGAAGCGCCTGGTCCAGCTCACCCGCGGCAGCCGTCCGCTGGTCGACAATCCGCCCGAGAACAAGATGGAAATCGTGCTGCAGGAAATCCTGCAAGACAAAATCTATCTCACCCCCTCAGGCAACGCAGCCATCATCGGCGAACCCGAAGGCGGCGAGCTGCTCGACATGGACTCGTTCGATCTCTAAAGCTGCGAAGCAGCGATTTGTAACCCGACGCGTAAGCGAGGGACGAAGCACCTGGAAGCAAAGCGTCAGCGCGGGTTCGTCCCTCGCTTACGCGTTTTGAAGCCAGCGTGTTTGGGCTTTTCGGTGTGGCACTGGCTTTGCCAGTGGCTCTTTTTTCGAAGTTTATGGCGCTGATGAGCCCGACCGCTCTCCGATGTCGGACGATATTGCAAAAGTTTTCCGTCGAGGTTGGAGTGGCGTTGGAACGCTTACCAACCCTTCTGGCACTTCAAACTTCGAAGCAGAAGACACTGGC
>JBQCEI010000066.1:0-3757 GCA_051960375.1 Aureliella sp.
GGTTCCTTTTTTCCGGGGCCGGCACAGGTCGCTTTCCGGGTGCTCATGCAATGCCAAACGACGATGTCTACCGGTCGCTCGACAATTACTTGGACTCGGCCCTGGAAATTCTCTCCAAATGGGGTCAGTGGCTCTCCGAGCACGAGCGGCACGTGCTCGAGTCGGGTCCCGAGGCCCTGGTGGCTCACGCAGCCGGCGCCGCGCAGCTGCATGGAGAGCTGGTCGAGCTGAGCGAGCGACGGAGCGAATTGCTCGCGCTGGCCCACGCGGCCGGCTTCGAGTGCTCGACCCTCAAGCAGCTCGCGCAAACGCTGCCGCAGTGGCATCAGCCGGAGTTTCGTGCGCGGGTCAAGAGCGTCGAGCGTTCGATGGCGAACCTTCGCCGCCTGAGCACCGCCGCTTGGCTGCTGGTCAACCAGTGCTCGCGCGTTGTCGACGAAGCGATGCTGTTGATGACCCAGGGATCGACCATGCAGAGCGTCTACGTCGCTGTGCCGCATGCCGACACCAGCGGCGGCCAGATCCTCGATACCGAGATTTAGGCCTTCGCCATGTCGCTGTTCGCCTCCATCCAACAATCGGCCAACGCGCTATCGCTCGCGCAGCTCGGGCTGAACGTCGCCGGCAACAACATCGCCAACGCGAACACGCCCGGCTACATTCGCCAAGAGCTGGTGCAGTCGACGGCGGTCGGTTACCGGATAGGCGATGTCATTCTGGGCTACGGCGTTCGCGCCAACGGGGTCGTTCAGAAGATCGACAACTTTCTGACCGAGCGCATGCGCGAAACCGGCAGCAACCTCGCCAGCAGCCAGGCTCTCGGGGACGTCTACGATCAGATCGAAGCCTCGTTCGCCGAAATGGGCGACAACGATCTCAGCACGCAGATCTCGAACTTCTCCAACAGCATCCAAGACTTACTCAACCAGCCCGGCAACGAATCGCTGCGGCGACTGGTGATCGAGCGCGGCAAAGCGCTGACCGGCCGAGTCAATTCGCTCAGCAACGACATGCTGCAACTCGCCGACAAGGTCAGCCAGCAGATTCAGGACTCGGCCGGCGAGATCAATCGCCTCACCGGACAAGTTGCCAAGCTGAACCAGCGCATCGTGCAGTTGGAAGGTGGCCGAACCAGCGGCAGCGATGCGGTGGGTCTGCGCGACGAGCGGCTGAAGGTGCTCAGTGACCTATCGAACATCGTCGATATCCGCGCCGTCGAACAACCCAGCGGCAGCGTGACCGTTTACGTCGGCGGCGAGTATCTCGTGGCCGACGGCATCCAGCGGCCGGTGAAGTTCGCCTTGCGCGAAGAGGGAACGCAGTTTCACCCGGAGATTCGCTTGGGCGACACCGACTCGGCTTTGAATGTGAGCGGCGGTAAGCTCAAGGGACTCTACGATGCGCGCGACGGCGCGGTGGCTCAGGCCCGCAAGGACCTCGACACGTTCGCTCACAACTTGATCGAACAGTTCAATCGCATTCACACACAAGGGCAGGGCCTGGAGGGTTACAGCACGCTGACCAGCGACTTCGGCACCGACGACCCAACAGCGCCGCTCGACCTGGCCGGTTATGGCACCGCGCTTCAGAACGGCAGCTTTGAACTGAAAGTTCGCGATACCGAATCGGGGCAAGAAAAAACGGCACAGATTCGCATCCAGCTGACCGGCGCGGCTGACGACACCACGCTCGAAGACGTCCGCGACCAAATCTCGGCGATCTCCGGCTTAACCGCATCGATCACCAACGACGGGCGGCTGAAGATCGACACGACCAACAACAAGCTGCAGTTCGCGTTTCAGAACGACAACGCGGGCTTTTTGACCGCCGCCGGCATGAACACCTTTTTCCAAGGCGATTCAGCGTCGACGATCAAGATCAACGACGCGATCGTCGCCAATCCGCGGTTGATGGCAGCCAGCTTGTCGGGAATTGGCGGCGGCACCGAGAACGCCGTCAAGCTGGCTCAGGCGTTCGATAGCCCGATCGCCAAGCTGGGTGGCCAATCGCTCAAACAAAACTACGAAGACATGGTCGTGCGGACAACGCAGGACATCAACGTCCAGCACGGCACGATCGATGGCTTGCAGAATTTTTACAAGTCGCTTGAGAGCCAGAACCTGGCTTCCTCGGGAGTCAACCTGGACGAGGAAGCGGTCAAGATGATGTTCTACCAGCGGGCTTTTCAGGCGAGCAGCCGCGTGATCAAAGCTTCCAATGAAATGCTCGATACCCTGGTGAACTTGTAGCCTTAAAAAAAACATGAGCAGCACGACTTTCTATCCTGCAACCGTCGGACGCGTTTCCGGACAGCAATCGCTGGCGCGTTTGATGTTTCAGCTCAACACTGACCAGGGAGCGATTCAGCGGCTGCAAACCGAGCTGAGCACCGGCCGCCGCATCGAGCGACCGAGCGAGGATCCGGCCGCAGCCATCCGGGCGTTGGTCGTACAGCGAACGCTCGAACTGAAGGGGCAAGTCACCAACAACCTCAAAAGCGCCAACAGTGTGCTGGGCGCGAGCGAAGCGACGCTCTCCGAGGCTCAGAACATTCTCAACGACGTCCGCGGCGTGGCGGTCGAGTCGTCGGGCAATTTGCTCTCGGAAGGAGAGCGGACCGCCAATGCCGCGCAGATTCGCGCCGCAATTCAAAAGCTAGTGGAAATCGGCAACTCGAAATTTCGCGATCAGTACGTGTTCGCCGGCAGCGATGTCCTCAATCCGCCGCTGAAACTGGTCGGCAACGCCGTGCAGTTCTCCGGCGCCAGCGGCGAACTGAACACGGTTACCGACGCCGGCACGACGATCGCCGCTAACGTGACGGCCGATGATACGTTTGGAACGCAGTCCGACCGCGTCGTCGGCACGGTCGATCTCAATGCGTCTCTGCAACCGTCGACCGCGCTCTCGGAACTGAACGGCGGCGCGGGGGTGCGCAGCGGTTCGATTTCGATCAGCGATGGAACCAACCGCGTCGAGGTCAACTTGACCGGCGCCCACAACGTTCAGGATGTCGTCAATGCGATCCAGGCCCAGCAGCTCGATACGCGCGACTTGAAAGTGACCGTCGGTGCCAACGGGCTGACGATCGACTACGCCGACGGGCTGGGCGGCCCCTTGCGAGTCGAAGAAGTGGGCGCTGGGATGACCGCTACCGACCTCGGCATCCGCACCAGCGCGATGATCGGCAGCGCACCGGCCGTCGGCACCGATCTCGATCCGATCACCACGCCGCTGACGCAGCTCAGCCAACTCTTCGGCGGCGCGGGCATACCCAGCGGCGCGAAATTCAAGCTGACGCAGAACAACAAAGACTATGTCGTCGACACCACCGGCATGCAAACGGTCGAGGATCTGATCAACGGGATCCAGGCGAGCGGCGCACACGTGCGGGCAGAACTCGATTCCAGCGGCAAACACCTGGCGATCTACAGCCTCGAAAGCGGCACGACGCTTTCGATCGGTGAAGCGGGCGGCACGCTGGCTCAAGATCTGGGCGTGCGCACCTTCGCCGGTTCGACGCCGCTTTCGCAGCTGAACTTCGGCCAGGGCCTTTACTCAAACGATGTGCCGCCGCAACTGCGGATAGTGCGCACCGACGGCTCGGAGATGATCGTCGACCTATCCGGCGCGCAAACGGTCGGCGATGTGCTCAACCGCATCAACACGCACGTCGACAACACCGATCCGACGCTGCTGGTCACCGCTTCGCTGGCCCCCAATGGCAACGGCATCGTCCTCTCGGCGCCGACCGGCG
>JBQCEI010000067.1:0-2387 GCA_051960375.1 Aureliella sp.
AAAACCTACAGCGGTCCAGCTCGCGACTTGGTATGGACCGAAGCGGCTTGCCACGTGATTCGCGAGCGCAAGCCGAACTTGCTGCTGGTCCACTTGCTGAACGTCGATTCGATCCATCACTCGCTGGGCGCGCAATCGGCCGCGGGCTATACCGCCAACGCCTATGCCGACGCTTGCCTGGGCAAGATCGTCGAAGCGATCGACGATGCCGGCATCCGAGACCAGACGACTGTCATCGTCGTCTCCGACCACGGCTTCACGCTGACGCCCAAGGCGATCCTGCCGAACGTGCTGCTGCGCAAGAAAGGACTTTTAAAAGTCACTGCCGGCAAGATCAGCGAAGCTCGCGTTCACGTCGTGCCCGAGGGTGGCATCGGACTGGTGTACTGCACCGATCCAGGTCAAGCGCCGGCCGATCGCGAGCTGGTGAAAGAGCTATTCACCGGACAGGAAGGGGTCGCCGATGTGGTTCTGCCCGATCGCTATTCCGAGCTGGGCTTGCCTCATCCGCGCGAGTATCCGCAATCGCCCGACGCGGTCCTCGTGGCCAAGGATGGCTATGGCGTGTCGGCGTCAGTAGAAGGAGACGACTTCGTCGCCCCAAACACCGAAGCCAAGACGGCGCTCGGCTCGCACGGCTTCGTCTCGAGCAATTCCAAGATGAACGCGCTGTGCGTCCTGTCGGGTGAAGACATTCGCCACGGAGTGAAGCTGCAGGGAGTCGAGAACATCGACATCGCTCCGACGATCGCCCGACTGCTGAAGATCGAAGGCTTCGAAGCTGACGGTAAACCGCTAAGCGAGGCGCTGGCCGACTGAGGCTTGGGTTCTCAGTTTTTTACCGCGGAGACGCGGAGAGCGCGGAGATGAGTTAGCCTTCGTCTTTGAGGCCCAGGCGGCTGAGCCATTTGCGGCCTTTGACGTCGGCGGGTTTGCCGGCGTGGTCGCCCTCGGCGTTTGCCGCAGCGGCTGCGGCGCTGGCCGAGTGCAGAGCGTCTTCGAGCTTGTGCTTCTGTTCTTCCAATTGCAATCGCTCGCGAGCGAGCTTGGCTCGCTCCATCGACAGATCGATCTCGGCTTGGCGAAGCTTCTCGTCCCAAGCCTTCTGGATCGCCCGTAGCTTCTCGCGTTCTTGCTGCACCAGTTCGTCCGACTCAATGAGCTGAGCGACTGCCGCGGCGCCGACGGCCATGCCCTCGCGAGCGTCCGACTGCTGTTGGACCAGCGAGCGGAGTTCGGCGATTTCGCGATCGCGCCGCGCGAGCTCCATTTCGGTCGTGCGCAGAATGTCGCTGATCTCGATGCGCTTGGTATGAGTCTCAGGCGTGCCGTCTTCGTCTTCGGCATCCAGTTGCTGCAACAGCAACCGTTTGCGTTCTTCCCAGCTCATGCCCTCGTGACTGAGTTGCGGCTTGGCACCACCTGTCGCAGTGTCGGCCTGCAATCGAGCGACTTGTTCGGCCAGATCCTCGTTCTGCGTTCTCAGATCGACGATCTCGCACACCGCCCGGTCGAGCCGATCGCGCAGCTCTTCCTCTTCGGCGGAACTGGCCACTCGATCGAGCGCCATTCCCATCGCGGTATTCTCTCGCAATCGCGCCACCTCGGCTCGCAGCTCTTCCAACTGCGCCGAGTCGTATTCCTTGGCAACCAGCAAGCTCCGCAGCTCGGAGATTTCGCTGCGCAGCGTTTCCACCAGCAAGCGACTTTGCTCGAAGTCGCTGCTGCTGGTGGCAGCTTCGGAACGGGCACGCGATAGCTCGGCTCGGTTTTCTTCGAGAGCTGTCTGTAAACGGCTGCAGTCGGCTTCGGCAGCGCTGAGGCGAGCGACCATCTCGGCCGACGGCTCCGCCTGGACGGGCGGATGCAGTCCATGCTCGAGAGCCTCTCTGAGCAAAGCTTCGGTTTCCGCCAGTTCCTTGCGCAGACGCTCGAGCTCTCGCGCCGTCGCATCGGCTTCTTCCTCGGGGTCCGGGTCGCTGAACGGAGACGAAGAACGACGCGGCGAAGGCGCGGAGACGGTGGGCGGGATAGCAGCGGCTACGGCCGAGGCAATCTTTTGTACGAGTTCGTCGCTGAGCGAGGCGAGCTGTGCGCCGACCGCCGTTTGCAATCCCGCGGTCATCCGCGCGGCGAGACCCGCCATCGAACGGGTCTCGAATTTTTCCAATTCGCGGACCAGTTCTGCCAGCGTGAAGCCGGGCGGCGGCTCAGCGACGCTTTTCGCGCTCGAGGCGACCACGGCGGCCAACCGTTCGGGCAGTTCGTCGCTCAGCGGCGCGAGCTGCACCGACATGGCGGTTTGAAGACTAGCTGCCAGCCGCTCGCCGATGGTGCCGAGGGCCGCGCTTTCGATGCGCTCCAGCTGGCGAGTCATGCCCGCCACG
>JBQCEI010000068.1:0-4418 GCA_051960375.1 Aureliella sp.
CTGCACAGCAAGGGCCTGCTGTGCTACGGTTCGGCTGGAAAACGTTTGAGCTGCGTAGAAACACATCGGCCGTGTGGCTCGGTTAGCGCGAGCGTTATGCCATCGAAGGAGCTGAAATTTGGCTGAGCGTCCGAGTAAGGCAGAACGCAAGGCGGCGACCAACAGAGAACTGGCTCGACGCGAGTCTGAAACTCCATGGTTGACATGGCGTGAAGTACCTCTCTTGATACTGGTTTTGCCGTTTGTAGTCCTCCTCGGTTTCCATGTCGCTGGACTGGCTATGCTCATCCGAAAATATCTGGGTTGCCCCTACTTCCTGACGCTCACACTGCTCTACGCACTGCTTTTAATGCCGGCGTGGTTGCTGTACGACACCAACTGGTGGATTTTGGGGATCGGAAGTGCGCTCGTTTTACTGGCCTCTCTTATACCGGTGCTGATTGACGGTTGGAACAAGGCAGTGAACGGCTCAAACGTCGAACATGCGGTGCCGGCGCATCTGCTTTTAGTTCTCTTTTACCTCCTTGTCCCTGCAATCAACGTCGCGTCAGAGGCGCGCCGGCGACTGCAAGAGAGGCAGAAGGAAGCGACAGAAACAGCACCGCCTGCCGTGCTTCGGAGCACGCTTGACTAATCGCAGACTTGGGCAGCTCGCCGAGCGGTGGTCGCTCCTAGTCGACCGAACGTGGAACGAGTTTGGACAACACGCTGACTGGCTCACAGTGGGGCAACTCAGCGATTGCATCTCCGCGGATCTCGGGGAACACTGATCGGATGGCGCGGTGGTGGTCGACTGGCGCCGCTTGCAGATGCTTTGCGTCCAGGTGCGAGGGCTGTCGAACAACCTGCGAGAAGCAAGCTCTTAAATCACAGGCGTTCTCCGAATGTCACTTGTATTTGTCGATTCGATTAACCTGTTGCGCAGGTCTGGAAACAGAGCGTTTATCCGATAGACCTTTTCTCCGAGGCACTCACATGAAACGAACACATCGAATTGAATTGGAAAAATTGCCGGGCTTCGTCAATGCATCAGGCACACTGAAACTCCAGGTGGAAGCGGCCGAGCGCGTTGGACGCGATTACGACAAAATCGAGCGATTGGCCTATCCGCAGTTTGAATCCTCCGCTCAAGCCAACACCGTCAGCCAGGTGGCGGAGAGTCAAAACGAGATGCTCGCGAAGCTGAGGCCGATGGTGGAAGGGGTTCTCAATGATCCAAACGATCCCCGTTCGAAAATGATGCGGCAGATGCTGGATACGCTAGGCGGGCTTCCTGCGATGCACGATGTTGAAGCGATTCGCTCAGACGTCTTGATGAATGGCTCATCTGCCGAGGCTTCGGTTCGGGACAATGGCATTGAGGTTGAGGTAGATGACGATTTGGCGACGCCGATCGATTCCGCAGAATGGCTTTCGAGCAATTTCGAACGCTTGATTCCGGGCTTCGTTGAGGCTGCGAAATGCGCATATTCACGCTTAGTAGAAGAGCCGCTCGAGGAATCAGAAGCTGCAGCCTATTTAGTCGACAATCCTTCTGAACAAGACTTGTTGAACCGAGTTCGGATACAATCGGTCGGGATTGGCCCGGAACGTCGGTACGTGTTTTCGCTTGAGACGCCCTGTGCGCACCTCGTTGAACACGGCATGTACGCAGTCTTCCAAGAAGACACACTCGTTGCCTGCGGCGAGTACGACGTAATCGCGGAAGGCGACGCCGATGCGTACAGCGACGAGTCCGACTTCTAACGGATGACCAGAGGGATGAACGTGGAGTGGCCATACGGGGTCTGTGATGGAAAATCCTTACGCGCCAAATCCTACCGCTGCCAGCGAAACCCGTCCGTCGGTTCTGAAAACCATGCTGCAGCGTTCTGCGGCGGTAATCTTGTACGTAGCCGGGTGGGTGGCCGTGGGAGTCATTTCGAGGACGGCAAGCATCGGCGCAGTCGGTGAAATATCGGTGAGAGCCCCAGAGTCGGCGCTTACGACGCTTCAGTCATTGGCAAGATTCTGCGAGCACTACTGGTTCACTGCCTTCGTGTTTTTGTCTCCGCCCGTTTGCCTGGCCATATGGGCACTGCTTAAGCGCAACGGCATCCAAAGGACGCGCTGGGCGTTGCTTGGAATTGGCCTTGCGATTTCTCCGATACTAATCGTCGTTGCCTGGCTGCTGTTTCGACCATTGCTGTTTCCGCCGACTGCGCTCACGACATAGTAAACAGATTCCTGTTGCGATGAGAACCTCACAAGCAGAGCAGCAGACGTTTATCCATGTTGAAAACCGGATGGGACCGAATCGGCGGCTCCACGCGGCTGCCAGTAAGTACGAGGTAGACCGTTCAGCTCAATTACCGCAAACGAGCGCCAAACCTCATTAGGTCGCAAAATCGCTTCGTCGCAAGGCTAAACACGAACGGCAATGCTCAATTGCTGCACACAGCCTGCGACGGCGCTCAGTGGCGATGGACGATCGCTCGCGGGCATGGTCGTGTCCGGCGCGCGGCTTTCATATGGAGCTCGCATTCGAGATGATAAACCCATACGAGTCTAGCGGTGCCCATTGGCAAACGCCGCCCAGATCGCCCATGCAGGCGGGAAAGCAGGTTATGCCAGTAGTCGTGGCCGCGGCGTTTGGGCTGGGTTACGAATACATCGAGAGTCTTCGGATCCCCGCGCATCTCGGAAGGCCAGTCTGGCCTATACTCACGTTTGCGATTGTTTTTTCAACCGTCGCGGCTTTGCGAGCGGAGAGTATGTGGATTCCCCCGTTGGCAGCGTTCGCTTGCATTTGGGCAAGTGTCATGTTCTTTGTGGTGACGAAATCGCTGGCCGCGGCTGACTTACCCATCACGTTGCCCGTGGCTATCGTCTGTTCGATTCCATCATTTGTTGTCGCGTGTGCAATGCGAGCCAGACGGGCGCGCAGCAGCGAAGCGAAATGATGACGCGCTGGGCAAGGCGCGAAGTCAAGTCCCCAACCATCTCTCGTCGGATCGACTGATCATGCTCAGTACCGAACAGCTTAGAGCCATTCAAATATGTCCGGAAGCGCTGCAACTGGTGCCCGAACGGGTCGCGCGACAGTGTGGCGTGCTTCCAGCGTCGGCTGAGAATGGTCAGCTTCGCCTGATACTTCCCGATGTGCCCAACGACCAGCTTGGCGCTCTCAAGGAGAAGCTCCAGTTCCTTCTCGGCTGCACATTCGCATTTGACACCGCCAGTGCGACCGCGCTGTCTCGCCTCGTCGACCTCCATTACACAGCGGCTTACTCGACGATACAGAACTGCGACCGCGCCTTTCGAATTCGTTGCCCGAAGAATTGGGCGGATCTGACTCCAACCGATGACCCAGCCGCACGATGGTGCTCGACGTGCGAGCGCACGGTGACGTTTTGCATGAGCGACGCTGACATCGAGCGGCTGACGCGGAGCGGACAGTGCATTGCATACTACGATGACAACACTCAGACCGATACCCTTGGCATGTTGGAAGAGTCTGACGCGTAGTCTATCTCCGCTCGAGACACTCGCTGCCCGGCCTCCGCTCTCCCAAGTGGGGCGAGGGGGAGTGAAGAATAGGCGGCCACACTGCCGCGGACCTGATGATGCCCCGGGGGTCGCAACTGCTAGAAAAGAATATGATGCGAGACCAGATACTCAAGCTCATCGATCAGCCTGGAACGCCGATTCAACTGGAATGTTTGTGTGTCGGCTACGTGTTCGATTTCTCGTGCAGTCCACTCAAAGTTGGCGATCGGCTCCTGTTCGAGCTTGGCTGGAACGACGCAGGAATTCCAATCGTTGTCGACCCTTCGAACGCTCACATCTACCTTTATGCCGAGCACAGACTGTTCTTTATCAACTCGTCGTTTGCGCAAATGCTTCGCGCGTTTGCCACGGTGTCTGGCTGCGAGGTTTCTAATTCATTGCCAGACGTAGAGAGAGCGTCAATTTTTCAAACGCGGATGCTCGAAATTGACCCCGAGTGCTTCCACGATCCGGAAGCGCATTGGTCGATCTTGAAAGAGGAAATGCAACGTGGTCTCATCTGACGATTGGTCCTTATGAGTGACGGTCCCTTTCAGCGCCGCCCCGGGGTGCTGGTGCCGGGAATCGTCGGTCGCCCCGATGAGTCTTGACATTCGTGTGCGGCAATTGAGCTAAACTGATCGCAGTCTTGAGGACCGAAGGTCCGTAATCCCTTAGCCCAGCCCAGCGGGCTGGGATCGCTTGCGTCCGCGGGATCCCAGCCCGCTGGGCTGGGCTAAGGAATCGCGGGCCTTTGGCCCTAACAGCCAAAGATGCTGCAATGCAATTACCGCAACCGAAAGTCAATACTCATCAGGACTAAATGTTCGATCAGGCCGCTTTACCGGCAGCTTGCGCCGCTGGCATAGGGATGCCGTCCCTGTCGGGAC
>JBQCEI010000069.1:0-3766 GCA_051960375.1 Aureliella sp.
TGAGGCATTGCAGCGGCAACGCGGTCGCCGTCGGCTGCTGGATGTAAGCCAGACATTGCTCGAGCAGATCGCGAACTTCGCTGGCCGTCGAAAAACGCTCGTCGACGGCTTTGGCGTGTAGTTTGCCTACGAGTCCTTCAAGCCACTCGGGGATGTCGGGATTGACCTCGCGGATCGGACGAGGCTCGGTGTCGGTGATGCGCCGCAAGACGCCATAGCCGGTTTCCGCGCGGAAGGGCGGACGGCCAGTGCACATCGCGTAGATGACGCTGCCCAAGCTGAACAAGTCGCTGCTCGAATCGACGGCATCGCCGCGGGCCTGTTCAGGCGACATGTATTCGGGCGTGCCGGGATGGAATCCCGTACAGGTCAGGCTTGCATCATCGCTTGCACGAGCCAGTCCGAAATCGGTCAGCAGCGTGCGCTCGATGCCTTCCTCGAGCATGATGTTCGATGGCTTCACGTCGCGATGGACCAGGCCTTGTGCGTGAGCTGCCGCCAGCGCGGCAGCGGTTTGCATGCCGATCCGCAAGATTTCGCGGAGTTCGAGTGGGCCGTCGCGATCCAGTCGTGACTGCAACGATTCGCCCGCCACGTACTGCATCACTAGATACGGCGATTTCTCATTGGTTTCCACGTTGTGGATGGCCACGACATGTTCGTGGACGATCGCCGCTGCCGCTCGGGCTTCACGGGCAAACCGCTGACGAGCAGCACCGCTGACGGTCAGGTAAGGAGCGAGCACTTTGATCGCTACCGGCCGATTCAGCTCGGTATCGAATGCTTTGAAGACGACGCCCATGCCCCCTGCGCCGATCAAGCGTTCGACTTCATAGCGCCCGATCCTGCCGAGCATCTCGGGATGCGACGGGGGCGATAACAATTGTTCGGCCATCGACTCGGTCCAAGCGAGCGGTCGCAGCGCCGGGAAAGGCACCGTCCAGCGATTGTGAGGCCGAGACAGGTATTCAGGCGCGTGGTCTTGGCGGGTTGGCGGCAAGTAATCGCGCGCCTCGCGCCATTCATCTTCCGAGCCAGCCAGTTCGCGCAGACGGCGCTGGCAGTTGAGACAACCATCGATGTGCTTCGAGGCTTCTAGTAGATCTTGGCTCCCCTCGGAGCCCGCCAGAAGCGAGCGCAGCATCGCATCGCTGCAACCGTTGTTCGATGTCATCGGCTACTCCTCGAACTGCTTGACCGTCTCGCGCAGGCGCGACAATACGCGGCTTCGGCAGATATAGATGTTCCCCACGCTCATGCCGAGTTGGCTCGCAACCGCTTCGATGGGTTGATTCTCGATATGCGTCAGATAGAAAGCTTGCCAGGTGCTAGGGCTGACGCTGGCCTGGACGCGTTCCGCCGCCCACCGGAATACATGGCGTCGGTATTCCATCTCGAACTGGTTGACAACCTCCGAGTCCGACGCGGCTATTTGATCAAGTGCTAGTTGGGCATCGGCATCACGAGCTGCCAGTGACCGGTACGCCTGGCGGGTGAGAAAGTTAATCGCCAAATTGCGAGCGATTCGAAGCAGCCAGGCACGAAACCTTCCTCGCTCTTCGCGTTCCAACCACTGGGAACCCGATCGGGCGGTGGCCGCAAAAAGCTCTTGGACCAAGTCGTCAGCATCGGCCGCTTGGAGTCCTTGGCGACGCGCCATCCCGTAGACCAGCGGACCGTAGACGGTTACGAATTCGTCCCAAGCATCCAGGTCGGCCGCATCGCGCAGCCTGAGGATCAAACTAGCCCTGGTTTCCAGTGGACTGTGCATCTTGGCTCTCGTTCTCGAGGTTGTCTATCTATTAGACACGCCCGGAATGAGAACCTTGCACACAGCTTCCGAAAATTCTGGAATGGTTCTTGTAACCCGGCGCCTTCGCGAGGGACGAAGCCACCGCTATGCAGTCCATGCCCATGTTTTACCGCGGAGTCGCGAAAAGCCCGGAATCGTTATTGTCGGTCGGCAATCGGCCGTCGGACAGGGACGTGATCAAGGGCTTCGACTGGTTCAGCGCTGACAGTCTGCTCAGTGAAGTTGCTCAGCGAATGCTTCGCGACGAGACCTTAGCCAGTCGGTGTCAGAGCCGGGACCGCATTGGTTCACCAAGCTCTGAGGATCGATTGGGCTTTTCAGGCAGTGGGAAGGCTCCACTAATGAGCGGCCCTTTGAGGAGTTTTGAGGCTCGACCACGGCAATTGAGATTGAGTCCCGGCAGGGGCGACGGCCCCATGCCGGCGCGCCAGCCGATAGCACGCTGTTGATTTTGCAGGCTTTGCCGTATACACTTTGTGATACCATTGCATGAGGGTGTATTCGATGCAAAAGATGCTGATTAAACACGGCAATAGCCTTGCTCTGGTGATCGACAAGCCGATTCTGGATTTGCTGCAGATCTCGGCAGATACGCCGCTTGAGGTGAGCACAAACGGGGATCAATTGTTGATCACACCTTGCCGCGATAAGAAGCGTACGAAAAAACTGCGCGACAGTTTGGCGACGATCAATTCGAAGTTCGCGGATGATCTCCGAAGGCTTGCCGAATAGATGGGAGCCATTGAATTCCTTGAGCTGGCAGACGTGTTGGAGATACACGCTGACCAGATACGGAACTACGGCGGCACTACTGAAGTTCGCGATCTGAGTGAGCGTTCGTCGGCCGAGTAGTACTGAGCAGTTGGCGTGGACCTGGACGGCAGGTGAAATTCACGCCGACCAACGTTGAAGCGGAGCACTTCCTGCACATGGTAGCCTCGCACATTCTGAACGCTGCGAAGCTGGCCGCTGCCTGAGTTGGCACACACGGGAGCAATGGTTTGGACAGAGAATTGGTTTTGACGCTGCTATTGGCGCTGGCATTTGTCGTTTTGGCGCTAGTTCTCGTTCTGCTGACCGGTGCATGGATCGTCTCGGTAGAGCTGGGTTTTGGCGCCATAATCGGCAAGGTGCTCGAAGTTTTGAAAGACCCAGGCAAAAACGGCTCAGTAATCCCAGGGTTGGCGGGCCTTGCAGGCGCAGCCATCGCTCTAACTGGGATGCTATGGAGAGCATGCTCGATTGAGAGTGAGAAGAATTGGGTCATGCGAACTTCGTAAGCGCACGGTGATCTGCGTGTTGACGCCTTTTGTATCTTCGACGGATTTGTGGAGGATGCAATGGGCAGATCGAGCGTGGGTCGTGAGCAGTGGCTGGCGTGGGTGGCTGAGCAGGCGGAGAGCGGGCTGAGCGTGCAGCAGTTCTGCTCGGAGCGGCAGATCTCGGCCAATTCGTTCTATGCCTGGCGCAGGAAGGCTCTGGGCGAGAAGGTCTCCAGTGACGCAGCGCTGGTGCCAGTGTCGATCGCTCGAGGAAGCTCTCGCGTGGAGATCGAGCTGCCGTGCGGAGCGGTGGTGAAGGTCCCCCAGGATGGCGCTTGCGTGCGTCAGGTTCTCGAGGTTCTGCTCGAACTGGGCCACAAGCCATGATTCACTTCGCTCACGGCCTGAAGGTCTTCATCTGCACTGAGCCCACCGACATGCGGCGCTCGTTCGATGGGCTCAGCGGCATGGTTCAGTCAGTCCTTAACGCGGATCCGCTCTCGGGTCACTTGTTTCTGTTTCGCAATCGCGCTCGCGACTCGATCAAGATCCTGTACTGGGATGGCGATGGACTGGCGCTCTGGTACAAGAACCAGGAAGAACAAGCCCCGCGTCGGTTCCTCTGTACAAGACTCTCAAACCAGGCCCATAATATCGGCATCGGCACTGCTGGCCCTGGTTTCGTGGCATC
>JBQCEI010000070.1:0-2121 GCA_051960375.1 Aureliella sp.
CTCGTTCTCAGGCTCTGCTTGGGAACGCAATGTCTTCGAGGCTCTGCCTCGCCGGGGCAGCCGCGCAGGCTGAGCTTCATGGCGGGTTCTGAGGAGGCGGAGCCTCCAAGACAGTGCGTTCCCAGGCAGAGCCTGGGAACGATAAGATTACGCCTTGTCCGCAACCGCGAGCGGCTTGCGGGCGGTCCAGGGCGCTTCTTCTTCGCGCCAGTACATCACTTCGGGCTCGCCCAGACGCCAGGAGAGATAGGCGTCGCGGCCGGCGATGCGGGCCGGGAATTCGATCGAGCCCTGTTCGGGCTGGCGAAGCACCACGCCGAGCGCTTCGAGCTCTTCGCGGTACTTCCAGATCTTGTCGTACTCTTCCTGCAGATCGGCTCGCGTCTCGGCGACTTCGTCGTCGTATTGCTGGCCCGAGCTGCTGCGTTCGCGGGCTCGCAAGAGTCGGTGCAGATCGACGCGCCGGCCGGTGACGTTCCGGAAGACTTCGCAGATGTCTGAAACGATCGAACGCAGGAGCGGCAACATCGCGTTGGCTTCTTCGACCGTGTAGCGCTTGACCGTCGTCGGGGATCGGAGGTTGTCTTTCATCATTCTACCCGCTGTGTGAGCGGGCCTCACCGTACAGCCCATCGCCGGTCTTTTGTGTAGGCAGACGATTGGGTGAGCCCAACGGAATCAGCAGTCGCTTCGGCAGCCGCTATAGTCCACTACGTGACGTCCTTCCAAATCGTTCGCTATTGTGCCTATGTAAGATAATTCGGCAACGCCAGAAAGTAACAAAAATGACTACGGCCTGGGCAAAGCCAACTTTTCGCGGTGCCGATTCTTCGCAAAACCCGTATGATCTGAAGCAAGACATGGACGCTTGTGTCATCATTCTTGCCCCTAGTTTTTTTCCAAGCCTTCTCGACTAACTGTGCACGGATTGGGCCAAACCGCAGATGCAAAGAGTCCTCGTTACCGGTTACGGTGGTTTCCTCGGCGCTGCCATTGTTCGTAGGTTGTTGTCCGCCGGTTATCAAGTTCGAGGACTCGCTCGACAACATTACCCAGAGCTCGCCGAACTGGGGGTCGAAACCGTTTCAGGCGATGTCGCCGATCGCGATGTGGCTCGAGCCGCGCTGGCCGGCTGCGACGCAATCGTGCATACCGCTGCGCGCGCAGGAGTCTGGGGAGCGTGGGAGAGCTACCATCGCGCCAACACGCTCGGCACCCAAGTGCTCATTGACGAAGCTATCGCGGCCGATTGCCGCACGCTGGTCTTTTGCAGCAGTCCCAGCGTAACGTTTGCAGCAACCGATCAATCGGGCATCGACGAAACGGCTCCCTATCCCGAGCGCTGGCTCAGCCACTATCCGCACACCAAGGCGCTGGCCGAGCAAGCGGTGCTGGCCGCCGCCCGCAGTGGACAACTGTGGGCGTGTGCACTCCGGCCGCATTTGATCTGGGGCAAAGACGATCCGCACTTGATGCCGCGCGTCGTCGCCCGCGCCCAAGCAGGCCGGCTGCGCCGAGTCGGCTCGGGTACCAATCGCATCGATATCGTTCATGTCGAAAACGCTGCCCAGGCGCACGTGCTGGCGCTCGAGCGCTTGCTGGCTCGCGACAGTGCGGTCAATGGCCAGGCTTTCTTCATCACCGACGGTGAGCCGATCGAGTGCTGGCAATGGATCAGCAGGATTCTGACAGCCGCAAACGTGGCCGTGCCGACCAAGAGCATCAGTTATCGGGCCGCGTATCGCTTGGGGGCTATGCTCGAAGTGGCGTTCCGCGCCGCTCGCATTCGTAGCGAACCGCCGATGACGCGCTTCGTAGCGGCACAGTTAGCGCTCGATCACTACTTCTCGATCGACAAAGCGCGGCGACTGCTCGGCTACGCGCCCGAACGGGACCGCGACCGACGCCTGGCCCAGTGCGAGCCTTGGCTGCGCAGTTTGTGACGGGTTTTTACCGCGGAGGACGCGGAGAGCTAGTTTTCTGCAGCTTGCCTTAAAGCCGGCGAGGCAAACTGTTCTTCAGTCGCGATAGCGACGGCATGCATTAGCCTGGGACGCCAGTCCCAGGTGTGGAGAGCACGCTATTCCGGCGGGAGTCGCGAAGCGACGGCATGAACTCTCC
>JBQCEI010000071.1:0-2259 GCA_051960375.1 Aureliella sp.
TTCTTTCTTTGGGCTGCTCCGCAGCCAGAGAAGAGATGTGGGTGCGCGCTGGCCGGCTTGCCGGGTGCTTGACAGCAGAGGACTGCTGTCCCACAGTTGGCTTGGTTACCTTTGTGGTTGCCTTACACGTGGAACGTCGATGAACGAATACCAACCAAGTAGCAGCCAGCGAATGTTTGCGCTGGCCGCTGAACGCTATGCCGAGCTCGGCGTTGATGTCGAACAGGCGCTTGCGTCGCTCAGCCGAATTGCGGTTTCTTTGCACTGCTGGCAAGGAGACGATGTGGGCGGCTTTGAAGTTCAGGCTGGCGAGCTCGGGGGTGGACTGGCTGTGACGGGCAATTATCCTGGTCGGGCTCGCACCGTCGAGGAACTGCGAGCCGATATCGACCAGGCGCTGCGGCTGATTCCAGGCCGACATCGCCTCAACCTCCATGCGAGCTACGGCGAGTTCGGCGGCAAGCACGTCGCCCGCAACGCGGTCGATGTCGAGCATTTTCGCGGCTGGATCGATTGGGCTCGCGAGCGACAAATCGGGCTCGACTTCAATCCAACGTTCTTCGCGCACCCGCTGGCCGCCGAAGGTTTCACGCTGGCTCATCCCGACTCGGCGATTCGCAATTTCTGGATCGAGCACGGGATCGCTTGCCGCCGCATCGCCTCGGCGATGGGAGTCGCGCTCGGAACGCCTTGCATTCACAACGTGTGGGTTCCCGATGGCTGCAAAGAAACGCCCGTCGATCGAAGACGCCCGCGCGAGCTGCTGAGAGATTCCTTGGATGCCGTCTTCCAAGAGCCGTTTGAGAAATCGCAGCTGCGGGATGCGGTAGAGGCCAAGCTTTTTGGCATCGGCTCCGAAAGCTACGTCGCCGGCTCGCACGAGTTCTACATGGGCTACGCGATCACGCGCGGCAAACTGCTCTGCCTCGATGCCGGACACTTTCATCCCACCGAAGTGATCTCCGACAAGATCTCCTCGACTCTCTTGTGGCTCGACGAAGTGCTACTGCATGTCAGTCGCGGTGTGCGCTGGGATAGCGACCATGTGGTCGTCTTCAACGACGAACTGCTGGCGATCGCTCAAGAGATCGTCCGCGGCGGCTATTTATCGCGCGTCCATCTGGGATTGGACTTCTTCGACGCCAGCATCAACCGCGTCGCCGCTTGGGTCATCGGCACTCGCAATTTGCTCAAAGCACTCTTGGCAGCGCTTCTCGAGCCGATCGAGCGCTGGCGCAAGCTGGAGCTCGATGGCGACACGACCGCGCGTCTAGCCTTGCTCGAGGAACAGAAGACGCTGCCGCTGGGAGCCGTGTGGGATCATTACTGCGAGCGGCAGGGAGTGCCGGTCGGGCATGCGTGGCTCGAGGCGGTGCGCGAGTATGAGCAGCGCGTGCAGCTTCTGCGTACAACCTAAAGTTTTACCGCGGAGGATGGCTTTGTGTGGCACTGGCTATGCCAGTGTCTCTTCATCGAAGTGTGCAGGTACCCCGATGCTTTGTCCCGTTCCAATGTCAGTCCACTTGAATGCGTCAGTCAACCTCGATGGCCTTGGAACGTATACTTTTGACATCGCTCAAAACTTCGAAAGAAGAACACTGGCATAGCCAGTGCCACACAAGGCGCAGAGATACAGTTTGCACATGACCACAGTTCTCAAGCTGCGCGATATTTCAAAATCGTTCGGAGCGGTGCGGGCGCTCGAGGGCGTCTCGCTCGAGCTGGCCGCGGGGGAAGTGCATGCACTCGTAGGTGAGAACGGCGCGGGAAAGTCGACGCTCATCAAAATCATCACCGGTGCTTACGAGCCCGACAGCGGCGAAGTGGAGATCGCCGGCCGGCGCGTGACCGACTTCGATCCGCTCACCGCCAAAGCGCTCGGCGTCGCCGTCGTCTACCAGCAGCCGACCTTGTTTCCCGATCTGAGCATCGCTGAAAACCTTGCTCTGGGCGTCGAATCGCCGAGCCCGTGGCGGTGGATCGACTGGCACGCCCGCAAACGCAAGGCTCGCGATCTGCTCGCCCACGTCGGAGCGGACCTGGCGCCCGATGCCGAAGCGGGCTCGCTGAGCATGCCCGAGCAGCAGCTGGTCGAGATCGCTCGCGCGCTGGGTCAAGACGCGCGGATCCTGATCATGGATGAACCGACCGCCTCGCTTAGCACGCGCGAAGTCGACCATCTTTTCGGGGTCATCGATCAGCTCCGAACATCGGGCGTCGCAATTCTGTACGTCTCCCATCGCTTGGAAGAACTCTCGG
>JBQCEI010000072.1:0-4421 GCA_051960375.1 Aureliella sp.
AACGCGTGGTGGCGACGCACGAAGCGGGCCATGCCGTGTGCGCGATGTTCTGCCCTCACTCGCCGGCGATCGATCGCATCTCGATCCGCGCCGACATGTCCGGAGCGCTCGGCTTTGTGCGCTATCAAGATCCCGCTCGCAAGTATGTGGTGACGCGAGCCGAACTGCTCGACGATCTGTGTGTCTTGATGGGAGGCCGCGAGGCTGAGCAGTTGTTGCTCGACGATCTCTCGATCGGCTCGGCGGGAGACTTGAAGCGAGCCACCGAAATCGCGCGGGCCCTGGTCGAAGAGTTCGGCATGGGAGGCGACTCGGTAGGCGTTTGTCAGTTTCCGACAGCCCCGCCGAGCTGCGAGCCGCGCCGTCAGTTCTCGCCCATGCAGCTCGAGGCGATCGATCGCGAAGTGCGTCAGTTGCTCGAACAAGCCCGCGGGCGAGCCGCTAGAATTCTTAGCGAGCAGCGCGAGCTGGTCGAAACCCTGCGCGATCTATTGCTCGAAAGAAAAGTTATCGACGCCAAGTCCCTCACGGCCCTGAAAGCAGCTAAGTAATGGCAGAAATGACGATTCGCCTGCGGGTAAACCCTGAGACCGGCAAAAAGGATATCATCGTCGCCCTCCGCAGCGATGAAGACGCATTGCCACACGAGCACGAACAACTGCATCGCAAGCTGGTCGAGCAACTGATCGCCAGCGGTTTGCTGAGCGAAGCTGAACAGGGCAAGCTGGTCGTCGAACGCCTGGAAGAAGAAGGCGTCCCCAACAGCACCCCCGCTGCCGCCCGCGAACAGACCGAGCGCCGCAGCCTATCCGAAGGCAGTTAAGCCAAGTTCTTGTTCCGCTCGGCTTCTTTGTCTTCTTAGTGCCTTCGTGTCTTGGTGGTTCAATTCTTATTCTGCATATGAACTTGCTCTTCCCGTCGCTCGATGTTCTCCGCCTGGCCCTCACCTCGGCCGCCGTGCCCGCGGAGGTTCAGAAGATGCCTGCGCAGGCAATCTTCACCGAAGACGGGGCGGTTTGTGTTGCCCCATCGGTATCGATCGGCGCGAGTGCGCTCGAGGCTCTTGGGCGACTGAGCGTCAACACCACCCCTGCCCTGCCTGAGGGCGAGGTGCTTCATGCGAGCTGTTGGTTGCAGATCGCGCCGCTGGAGAGAATGCCGGCTGCGGAACAATCGATCGATAAAGGAGCGGTGCTCTTTCGGCTCGAATCGCCCGACCGATTCGCGGCTTTGGCAGCCGAGATGTTGCGGCTGGGCAACGACCGTCAAAGCTTCCGGCACGTGCGCGACGGAGCGCGGGAGCTGACACTGCTGCGAGTCGTCGAGCCTCCCTTCTATTCGCTGCTCAGCGCGCTCGATTCGCCAATTGCGCGACCAGGCAATGGCCAAGCTTCATCGCAAGGAATCGCCTACGCCGAGCAAGCGCCACGCGTGTGGGTGCAAATTGGCTTTCGCCATCCACTGGCCGAGCGCATCGATCCGCCGGCCGGTCAATTCGTGCTGCTCGAGGCGCCTCATGTTTGGCACTTCATCGACGAAGGTCCATTTCAAGATTTGTATCAAACGCTCGAGATGCGTTTGCCCGCGCATGGGGAACGCTGGAGCGAAAGTTCGCTACAGCGCAAAATCGAAGTTCCGCTGCGATTGGTCGCGGGCAACTCGGGCGGCGCGGCCGAGCTGTGGGTGCTGCGCGAGGGCGGGCTGGATCAAATCGAACAGCTGATCACTCGCAGCGATGACGCACTGATCGCGCGCTTGGCTTTCGCTGTGCTCGAGGGGCCCGACGAGCCGATCGTTGTCCTGAGGGTCCGTCCATCGAGACAGCCTCCACCGGTGCTGGTGCTCGACGCGCTTGCCTGCTGCACTTATCTCAAGCTACCCAATCTTTTTCTGCCGATCGGCAAACGCCTCAATCCGCCGCTGCGCCGCGACGCGATTGCCAAATTGCTGGCTGCCGATAACCAACGCTTGACCTGGCTCGAGCCGCAGAGCGATAGTGGCTTTACCCCTATTTCGATCGCCGATTCGGCCTTCCGGCCGCTCGAGGACTGGATCGCGTACATCATCGATCGCGAGCAGGAAGCGCTCACTACTTGGATGGAATCGCATCGATTCGACTTCGAATCGTTCGTCTGTTACGAAGATGCTCCGAAACCGTCGCACGCTCATCCCGAGCCGAGAACGGCGGCGCCTGTGGCACCGAAAGAGCCCGCCGCACCGAAGCCCAAGCCGGTTCAAACTTCCCCCGCCAAAACGACCCCAGAGCCCAGTGAGTTGCCGTCAGCAGATGTTGAGGCAAAGACCAAGCCGAACGTCCTGGCCGAGCGATTGAAGAAGCTCGAACAACTGTTCCTCGAATCAAGCGAACCGTCCGATAGTCCGATGCGCAGCGGGGCTTGGCGCGAGATGGGTTTACTCAATTCGCACCTGAAACATCCGACCGACACGAGCGTGTGTTGGTGCAACGGGCTCTGGAACGAGGCGGCTCCCGATGCGCCGCTGATACACGAGTGGCTCCTATCCGAATTGAGGGCTTCACAGCGCAAGCGCATCGACAGTGCGACCATTGATGAAATCCTGGGCGACGCTGCTGCCGGACCGCAAGATGCGACTTTGCTCGGCGCGTACTTGATCTACGCGCTCGCCAGCCAGAAAGGGGTCGGCGGTCTCCGCCGGCGACGCGCCGCGCTGGTCCAGTTCTTTCGAACGTACGAGCGTTATCTGCCGGTGCGCTGCGTCTGGTTGATCGCCCTGGCTCTGCATCAACTCTCTGGCAGCGACACGCTGGGCCTGGCGCGCACGCGCGACCGCATCCTCGAACGGTTGTTTGAATTCGGACTGCAGGCGGAGTTCGACATTGCCGGTTTTATGCGAGGCGGCACTGGCAACAACGATCGCGGCCGTATGCTGCGAGCTCAGCTGCCTGGACTGCTGCAGGCGATCGATCGCTGGGTGGCCGAACCGGTGACTTCGGCGCTGGCCCGGAACAAAGCGTACGCCAAGTTGATCGGCGCGTATGGGCTGGCCAAGCTCGGCGAAGCGGCGAGCTGCCGCGGAATCCTCGAGCAGACCAGCCAGGATCTCGGCAGCGACCCGATTCACAAGTGGCTGGCGCGGGCGTTCGAGTACCGCATCGAGCAAGTCATGCAAGGCACGCCCGATCGCGGCACTTTGCCCGACGACTCGCTGCGCCAGCTCGAGCAGATGGATCGTTTGATGCGTTACAAGGTCGATCGGCTGCGGCAACAGTCGCGGATTCTCGAGCCGCACGAGCGCATCGACCCGTACCGGCGTTGGCACCGGCGATACCGCGACGAACTCTTTCAGACGCTGGCCGAGCTGCAGGATGTGACCGACCATGACAAGCTGCGAAGCCAGCTCGAGCAATTGATCGCTCGGCACGGCCACGGTGAAAAGGGCATTCGTGTGATGGCCTCGGCGCTGGAGCTCGCGCCGCGCTTGGGAGAGCAGTTCGGTTTGAAACTGCTCGGACGCATCGATGACCTGCTTGATCGCTGCGACGACACGATCGAAAAGACATTGTTGCTTCAGCGAGCGATTTATGTATCGGCCCACTTCGGCAACATCGACGCTCTGCCGACCTTGGTCCAGCGGCTGAACTTGGCATTGCCGACGATCGTTGCTGAGTACCTCGCGATGCAGCCGCAGTACAGTCCCGAACATAAAGAACGCGTCGACACGGTCGAAGCCTTGTTCCTGCAGTCGTTTCGCGGCTTGCGAAAGTTGGGTATGCGCGACCAGGTGGCGGCGATGTATAGCCAAATCGCCGATACGATCCGAACCTCGCGGGCTGCTGAGCGACTCAAAGGGCGGAATAACGCGAGCGAAGTCTCCGAGGTGCGGCGGCTGCGATTGATGCTGTGCCTGGCCAGCGGATGGTACTATTTCGGCAAAGAAACCGAAGCCAGCGAAGCGGTGGAGCAAGTTCGAACCGTCTTGTTCCAAGGTGGACTATCGGTCGCCGATCAACGCGCACTGGCCGCAGCCTACGCTCACACCGTCGCGCACGCGCCGATCGATTACGCTCTTCAGCGCACTGAAGAATTGTTCGCCCTCCACGCTTCGGGCGAGCGGGTTCTGCCGAAGATCGAAGATACGATGACGACATCGACCCACTTTTCAGTGGCTCAAATGGAATTGATCGAAACCGCCATCGTCGCTCTGCTCAGCGAAGAAGCTGGCCCGAGCGCCGTCAGCCAACGCTGGCTCGATGATGACGAGTTTTCGATCCGTAAACGCATCCACGCCGATATGCGGGCTGCGATGAAGTAAGAGTTTTTACCGCGGAGGGGGGGGGGGGGGGGGGGGGGTAAAAGAGAAGAGACCCCGCACCCGGGGAAAAAACAAAAAAAAAAAAATAAAAAAAAAAAAAAAAAAAAAATAATATTAAAAAAAAAAAA